>JACPSA010000014.1 GCA_016193545.1 Chloroflexota bacterium | reverse complement strand
GTCGTCGATACCTGCTATTCCGGCAATCATACGCACCAGTTGCACGAAATCCGGCCGTGCCAGCGGTTCACCTCCGGTAAGGCGCACTTTGGTAATACCCATTCCGGCAGCGATGCGGACAAGCCTCTGTATTTCCTCATAGCGCAGAATCTCATCATGCGATAGCCGCACCACAGAACCCGCCGAACAGTATATGCAGTTCAGGTTGCAGAGGTCGGTCACCGATATTCTCAGGTAATTAATCTGGCGTTGCCAGGAATCAACAAGACCCGCCATTTTCCACTTCCGAATTGACAGCCCCGTGGGTAACACTGTCTATTTTACATTTTAGCATATTACGAGCACTTATTTTCAGAATAGCATCTCCTAATTCTATTTGCATTTGGTTGATTCCAATGTCATTGCGAGGGACTCTACACCCCACCCAGATTGCCACGTCGTCCTTCCGCCGAAGGACTCCTCGCAATGACAGATTATTATCTTTTAATAACATGGACGCCGGTTGCCTTAAAGGTAGCATAAACCGGCTTATCTTTTACCAGGTTCAACTCATCGGCTGATTTTTTCGTCACTAGGCAGACCAGCGGGAAACCGCAGTCTATTTCAACACGGCTGAGCGAACCCATGGCGACGGTGCGGATTACTCTGGCGGAGAATGAGTTCCGAGCGCTGCTGGCAATTTTTGACAGGGATACGGTGATATCTTCGGGTCTGATACAGGCGGAAACTGCTTCACCGGCGGCATAATCTGAAATCGCCTCGATGACTTTACCCCCGATATCGATAATAACCACTTTGTCTTCACTGGATGTAATTACGCCGTCAAGAATATTTTCGATGCCGATAAACTCGGCCACCTCTTTATTTCTGGGGGAAGTGAATATGTCAGAGGGACTGCCGGTTTGGCGGAATTCTCCATCGATGAGCACGCCGATTCTATCAGCCAGGCGCTGGCCCTGTGCCATATCGTGTGTTGCCATGATTATCGTGGTAGCGTGCTGCTGAATGATACCCCTTATTAATTCCTCAATCTTGGCTGCTGAGACCGGGTCGAGGTTAGCCGTGGATTCGTCTAATATCAATACCTCTGGCTCAGTAGCCACCGCTCTGGCGATGGCCACCCTCTGTACTTCGCCCCCGGACAGTGTGCGGGCATTGCGGTCTTTGTCAGCCGAGAGGCCAACCGTGTCCAGAATATTGCCGACTTTCTGGCGGATGTTATTTTCCTTTATACCTCGCCATTTCAGGCCGTAGGCGATGTTATCATAAACGCTCATATTAAACACTACCGGTTTTTGGAGTATGAATGCCATACGGCGGCGCATTTCCAATCTCTCCCGCCCTGATTTGGTGGCGTCTGCTCCGTTGAAATAAATTTTCCCGGCGGTGGGCGTATCAATCAGGTCGAGCAGGCGTAACAGGGTGGTTTTCCCAGCACCGGTGGGACCAATCAGGGCGAAGACCTCACCCCGCTCAACCTTGAGGTTGATATTTTTCAGGATGTCCCGTTCACCATATCTCTGGCATAAGTTGACGACTTCCAGTAAAGACATTCTTACCTCTGCTGTATCCTGTTCAGGATGATATTGATTATCAGGGCAATGAGGATAAGAATTATGCCCAGTGCCAGGGATAGTTCCAGGTCGCCCTTGGCTGTTTCCAGCGAGATAGCCGTAGTCATCACCCGGGTGAACCCGCGGATATTACCGCCGACCATAAGAGCTAACCCTACCTCCGAGATAGCCCGGCCAAATGCCAGTATTATCGCCGCCATGACGGCGAACCTGGCTTCTTTGAGAACAACGACCGCTATCTGGAGACTGCTGGCACCAAGGGAGCGAGCCGTATCCGGTATTGCCTTATCCACGCTGCTCAGCGCTGAAACGGTCAAGCCTAGCAGAATCGGGACGACCAGTACCATCTGCCCGAAAATCATGGCTGCTGGAGTATAGAGTAGATTGAGTCCTCCCAGCGGCCCGGCGCGGGAAAGGAGGACAAAAACGAGCAGGCCAACAACGACGGTAGGTATGCTGTAGAAGGTCTGAATCAAGCTGATTAGGGTTCTTTTCCCCGGAAATCGCTGGAAGTGTATGAGTCCACCGAGGGGAAGGCAAAAAACCGATGCCAGCAGGCAGGAAGCTACGGAAATAATCAGCGACCGCCCGGCAATCTCCATGACCTCCGGGTCAAGGGAGACGATAAGCTGGATAGCCTTAATCAAGCCCTGCCAGATTTCAGTCAAATCGGGTCATCTCCTGCGGAACAGTTTGGTTATTGTTTCGGTTCAGCGCCGGTGGAGGGAGTGAACAACTGTAAGCCATACTCTTTAACGCCGTAATCGCCAATGAGGTTCTGTATTTCCGGCGAAGTCAGGAAAGTTATCAGGTTATTGGCCTCATCAATCTTGACTCCGGGCACTTTCGCCGGATTTACCGCGATAACCGAGTAAACATTGAGCAATGTGCCGCCATGGTCCACTATTGGCACCAGTTCCAGTTTGCTCTTGTAGGACAGATAGGTACCCATATCAGTGAGTGTGTAGGCTCCTTTCTCGCTGGCCATGAGCAAAGTTGGGCCCATACCTTGTCCAGCCTCTACATACCAGGCACTGGATTTGCGGACTATCTCGTAGTCGAAGCCGGCGTTTTTCCATATCGTCTTCTCTTTGGAGTGAGTGCCGGAATTATCGCCTCTCGAGATGAATTTTTCTTTGGCGGTGGTCATTAGCTTTTTGAAGGCTTCCTCTGGCTTCAGGTCTTTGATGCCGGCCGGGTCAGCCGCCGGACCTACGACGAGGAAATAGTTGTAGGCAAAAGGGACTCGCTCAATGCCATAGCCGTCAGCGACGAACTTTTCTTCGGCGGCTTTGTCGTGAACCGTGATGACGTCAACGTCTCCCCTCCGTCCGAATTCCAGGGCAATACCTGTACCGGCGTAGAGGATATCTAACTCAACATTATATTGCTTCTCAAACATTGGCTCCAGGTAGCCCCACAGTCCGGTGTCATACAGGCTGGTGGTGGTGGCTACCTTGAGTCTGGGCTTCGGTTGGAGCGGTTCCACTGTCCCGGAAGAGGTGCAGCCGAAAATGCTACCCACCAGGCTCAAAAGTAGCAATATGCTTAACAGGTAACAGGTTACCTTTTTCATTACTCCCCCTCAGTTTTTGCTCAAAACACCGCAATAAAAAAGCACCTCAAGGAGGTGCTCTGGCGGACGCAAAAAACGCCCATCATACTGCTCTCCTTTTCAAATACGGGAGGCGTAAGTGTTTCCCCTTACACCTATCGGTTACTGTCCATAGGCCAAGCCGTTAGGTACAGCAACTCGGAGGCTCATATTCAGCTCGATAAGGTGTCACTCCTTATCGGCATTTCTAATATACTTTATTGGCTGGGCATAAGTCAACACTGGCGGCTCAATCATAATTCCTGAGATGATGGTACTATTCGGTTTTGGCTCGCCACCGGACCTCGCCACAGGTGGTCAGTTGAAGCAACCAAATGTAAACAGAACCGGACGGTTGGCATTTAGCGACTAGCCTGGATTCATGCTATAATTTCGCCATGAAGGTTTCCGAGCTGGGAGAATTAGGACTGATTGAGCTCCTGGCTAAAATGGTCGATGGTGCTCGGGACAATAAACAAAAAGCCTGGCAGCAGCTTATTCTCGGTATTGGCGATGATACTGCTGCCTGGCACGGGGATGCTTCAATTCAACTGGCGACCGTCGACTCTCTAAAGCAGGATGTTCATTTTTCTTTAGATATAATCTCATGGCAAGACCTGGGCTGGAAGGCGCTGGCAATCAACCTGAGCGATATTGCGGCTATGGGCGGATTACCGCGGTATGCGCTGGTATCATTAGCCTTGCCCGGTTCTACCGAGGTAGAGAGTGTTCTCGCTATTTACCGGGGAATAATCGAGCTGGCACGGCAATTCGGCGTTGCTATTATCGGCGGGGATACTGATAGAGCTCCGCTGATTGATATTACGATTACGGTTATTGGCACCACCGGGACTCGGGCTAAGCGCTTGCTTATCCGCTCAGCCGCTAAACCCGGGGACAAAGTGGCGGTTACCGGCTATTTGGGTGCGGCCGCCGCCGGTCTGGAGATGCTGACTAAACACCTCGGGTTCGACTCTGAAGCTATAGCTGTTCTGCGGAAGGCTTTCTGGCAACCCTCTCCCCGGATAAATGAAGGGCAAATGCTGGTCGAACACGGGGTAAAGGCAGCGATAGATATCAGCGATGGGCTGGTTTCCGACCTGAAACACATCTGTCAGGCTAGCCAGGTCGGTGCCCGAATCGAAGTTGACCGTTTGCCTGTTCTGCCTGCGGTGCGGGCTAACTTTGGGGCCAGGGCATGGGAACTGGCGTTATCAGGGGGAGAGGACTACGAGCTTTTGTTTACGGCCGGCGCCGATGTTATTGACGAGGTAAAAGCAGCCGCCGCCTGCCCGGTAACGGTAATCGGTGAAATCACCGCTGGCAAAAAGAGTGAGGTAACTGTGGTTGATGGCAAAGGAAAGCTGGTCAGTCTGCCTAAGACCGGCTGGGAGCATTTCGCCTCGAAATAGAGTTAATTACCCGGTGATGTTTTTCTCCTTGTCGGCAACCTGGGGACGGGCAAGACCTGTCTCACCCAGGGCATTGCCTGGGGGCTGGGTATCAAGGAGTATGCACTCAGCCCTTCTTTTGTCATCATCAGGGAACTACACGGCCGGTTGCCGCTCTATCATATCGACCTGTACCGGCTCGACCGTATCGAAGAGAGCCTGGACCTGGGACTGGATGATTATTTATACGGCAACGGGGTCTGTGTAGTGGAATGGGCAGAAAAAGCGTTGAGTATATTGCCCGCCGAGCACCTGTTAGTTAAAATAGGCTATCTTGCCGATACCGGGCGTAGCTTTCAGATAGAGCCAAGCGGCCAGCGATATTCTGACATAGTAGAAGAACTAAAGCATTTTTAACTGTTATACTGGTACTATTAAGATAAATTGTGGCTGTCATTCTGGAGGAGTCCCGACACTCTTCTTTACTCCTTATCGGGACGACGAAGAATCTCAGGGCGGAGAGGTCCCTAATAGGTGTTCCCTCGCCCTTCCTGAGATGCTTCGCTTCGCTCCAGCATGACACCTTCCAATATCATTTATTTAATTTACATCACACGTCTTGATAACGAAAAAGGTGAGGGCAACAAAATAAATGCAACTGGCGATAGATACTTCTACCGATACTGCCAGCCTGGCACTGGTTCAGGACAGTGTGATTCTGGCCGAATTGACCTGGCGTTCGGGGCAGAACCACACTACCCAGCTACTACCTAACCTGTCTTATCTGCTGCGGCAAGCCGGATTAAGCCTGCAATCGGCTGATGGTATTATCGTGGCGAAGGGGCCGGGGAGCTATAACGGACTACGGGTAGGAGTCAGTACGGCCAAGGGGCTGGCTTTTAGTCTGGGGGTTCCCATCGTCGGCATCAGTACCCTGGAGGTAGAAGCTTATCCGCATGCCGGGACAGGTTTGCCGGTTTGCCCGGTCTTTAATGCCGGCAGAGGCGAGATTGCCACTGCCCTGTACCGCCGGCAACGAAATAAGTGGTGTCAGCTTGTTGCCGAGCACATCACCACGGTCGATACTCTATGCTCTGAGATAGCCAGCAAGACCGTATTCTGTGGTGAGTTCGTGCCTGTTATCGCTGACCGACTAAGGGAGCAACTTCAGCAAAAAGTGATACTAATATCTCCGGCAGCCGGATTGCGGCGCGCCGGTTTTCTAGCTGAGCTTGGGCTGGAACGCTTAAGGGCAGGTGATGATGATAACCCGGTGACACTGCAACCGCTATACCTGCGGGGAGCATCAATTACTCAGCCCAAACACCGCTAATAGAGAGACCATTGAAGATATTGTTAAGTAACCTTACCCCCTTAATCCCCCCTCTCCTTGCGAAGGAGAGGGGGGAAGAGGTATTAGAAGAGGGGCGTTAGCCCCCCTCTTAGACATCCTTATTGCTACGTTGTAGTGGGAAGCCCGAAGGGGCGTTAAGCCCCTTCGGAAAACATAATTCTCCCCTTCCCTTCGTCAAGGGAAGGGGGTTAGGGGGATAGGTTTAGGTTTCTAAAGGTCTTTATTGAAAGATACAGTTTAGCAAAGGAGAAAAATGGCAACCCGGTCACAATTATCAATTGATACTGAGCCTGTCAAGGGAAGAAAAAGGAAAGGAGCTTAAATTAATGGAGAGGTCTTTAGTTCTTATTAAGCCTGATGCCATGCAGAGGAGATTAGCCGGTACTATTATCAGCCGTGTGGAGGGGCAGGGGCTCAAACCGGTAGCGCTCAAGATGCTACACATGGGTAAAGCTCTGGCGGAGAAGCACTACGCAGTTCATGCCGGTAAACCTTTCTTCAAAGACCTGATAGACTATATTACCTCTACGCCGATAGTGGCTATTGTTTTCGAGGGCGAAGGGGCGGTAGAGGTGGTTAGAAAAATGATGGGAGCCACCGACCCGGCCAAGGCTGAACCGGGTACCATCAGGCGGGCTTTCGGCCTGGATATTCAGCGCAATGCCGTGCATGGTTCTGATTCGATAGAGAGTGCCGAAAGGGAAGTTAAGCTGTTCTTTGCCAAAAACGAAATTTTCGATTATTGAATTCTGACGATAGGTATAGCCTGACTCCACAACTTGTCTAGCTGGTAGTATTCTCGCTCCGTCAGAGTAAAGATGTGGACGATAATGTCACCGAAATCAAGCAGCATCCATCCCGAGTCCGGTGTGCCTTCACGATGGTGGGGTAAAATGTCCTCTTTCTTTAAGGTCTGCTCCACTTCTTCGTAGATGGTCTTAATCTGCCTCGCGGTTTCGCCACTGCATATCACAAAATAGTCGCTGAAGCTGCATACTCCACGGGCATCCAACAGCACGATGTCGCTGGCCTGCTTATCACTGGCGGCTTCTACTATTCTGTGGGCTACGGCTAATGTTTCCAGACCTCAAGTCTCCATGCTCGATGCCTAATCCCAGCACCTGATTATATCATAGACTAAAAAATAGAATCGTTACCCTACTAACCTTTAGGCTTTATTAGCGTTATAATGTTAAGGGTATAAATAATATAAAAATATAGAGAGGTTGGGGTAGTTCCATGAGAATTTTGAAGAGAACTATAGTAACGGTGGTGGTATGTCTGGTTAGTTTGGCTTTGTTGAGCTGTACTGCGGCCTCAGATAAGGCATCAGCAACGGAGAATCAGGTAGTGACGGTGCAGCGGGGAAACTTGAGAGCAGATATTACCGCCGTTGGCAATCTGGCGTTATCCCATAAGCTTGACCTGCCTTTTGACATACCCGCAGCGTTCGATAAAACCGTCGCTTTAACGGTGCAAGAAGTCCTAGTG
>JACPSA010000092.1 GCA_016193545.1 Chloroflexota bacterium | reverse complement strand
ATAATTGTCTTCGTTTTTCGGCGCATGTCAATCACTTACCAGCTTCGCGTTGCCCAGAGGAAGGCGGCTCGAACCGCAGCCGAAGCGCAGAATGAGGCCAAGGAGATACTCAGTGAAGCCAAACAGACAGCCGATAAAATCAAGGCAACTGCTGAAAACGAGCATCGCGAACGACGCTCTGAACTACAGCGCCAGGAGAACCGCCTGGCCAGCAAGACGGAGACCCTGGAGCGCCGGCTGGAAGGTCTAGAGCAGCGTGACCGCAATCTGGCTAACAAAGAAAAGGGGATAGAGACCATCCGCGCCGAAGCTAACTCCATTAAAGAACGCCAATTAAAGCAGCTCGAGCTGGTCTCCAGTATGACCACCGCCGATGCCAAGAATGTCTTGCTGGAAAAGATAGAAGGTGAAATGAAAGAGGAATCCTCAAGGCGCCTTCGAGATTGGGAGCATAAGCTAAAAGAAGAAGCTGACCGAAAAGCTCAGGAAATATTAGCCCAGGTTATCCAGCGCCTAGCCTCCGATGTGGTATCCGAGACCTCGGTGGTCAGTGTACCTCTGCCCAGTGACGAAATGAAGGGCCGACTTATCGGGCGAGAGGGCCGTAATATTAGAGCCCTGGAGCAGGCTACCGGTGTTGACCTGATTATTGACGATACACCTGAGGCAGTAACCCTGTCCAGCTTTGACCCGGTACGCCGGGAGGTAGCCCGCCTGGCTTTAACCAAGCTTATCGTTGACGGCCGTATCCATCCGGCCCGTATTGAAGAGGTGGTCGCCAAGACCAAAGAAGAAGTAGAAGCCGCAATCTATAGCGCTGGCGAGCAGGCAGCCTATCAGGTGGGAGTACAGGGACTACGCCCTGAGATAATCAGGTTGCTCGGCCGTCTCAAGTACCGCACCAGCTATGGGCAGAATGTCCTGACGCATAGTATCGAGGTCGCCCATCTGGCTGGCATGATTGCTTCCGAGCTGGAGGCCAACGTCGCTATCGCCAAAAAAGCGGGGTTGCTGCATGACATCGGGAAGGCAGTAGACCGTGAGATAGAAGGCACTCACACAGCTATCGGAGCCGACCTGGTCAAGCAATGGGAAAAATCTCCCGAGGTCATCCAGGGAATCGCCGAACACCACTTTGAGATGCCCACCACCAGTCTCTGGGGCTATATCATCTCAGCGGCTGACGCTATCAGCAGCGCCAGACCGGGCGCCAGACGGGAATCGGTGGAGAACTATCTTAAACGACTGAAGGCTCTGGAGGACATCGCCGACGGTTTCAAAGGAGTTGAAAAGTCCTTTGCCATTCAAGCTGGCCGGGAAATCCGCATTTTGGTTAAGCCGGAAGTAATCGATGACCTGGGCGCAATGAGACTGGCCCGGGACATCGTCAAGAAGATAGAGGAAGGGCTGGAGTACCCGGGGCAAATCAAAGTTACCGTCCTCAGGGAAACCAGGGCGGTAGATTACGCTAAGTAGGAGGTATCACCCAGGGAAACCGTTTGAATTCAAGAGACTTCCCTGGCTGAATAACCGGTGCAAATATTAGCTATTGGCGATATCATTGGCAAACCCGGCCGTCAAGCCATAGAGAGACTCTTGTCCAGTCTACGCGAGCAATACAAATTAGACCTGGTCATGGCTAATGCGGAGAATATCGCCGGCGGTATCGGGGTAACGTCGACTACCGCCAGAGAACTAATCGAAGCCGGCGTTGATGTACTGACCTCGGGCAACCACATCTGGGCTCAGAAAGAGATCATTCCGTACCTCGATGATGGTGACATACCCATTTTACGTCCGCTGAATTATCCCCCGGGCGTGCCGGGGAAGGGCTACATGGTCAAAAATAAGATTGGGGTGGTCAATTTAATCGGGAGAACCTTTATCGGTAATTTTGACTGTCCGTTCCGTGCCATGGACCAGCTACTGGCTGATCTTAAACCCAGGCCTCCGGTAATCATTGTCGATTTCCATGCTGAGGCAACTTCGGAGAAGATGGCCATGGGCCGATACCTGGATGGCAGGGTCAGCGCCGTACTGGGCACACATACTCATGTTGGCACCATTGACGCCCAGTTACTACCCCAGGGCACAGCTTACGTTACCGATATCGGCATGACCGGCCCAATCAACTCAATCATCGGTGATGAAATTGAAGCAGTCTTACAACGCTTTCTCACCGCAATACCTTATCGTTTATCGGCAGCTACGGGCAAGACTATGTTTAATGCCGTCCTGGTCAACATAGATGAGCAGAGCGGCCGGGCGATGAGCATCGAACGAATCTACCGTGAGGTCAAGTAATGTCCAGTGTGGACCTCCACATACACTCAACGGCATCCGATGGTAAGTTAAGTCCGGCGGAGGTCGTCCGCAAATCAGCCGAGGCGGGACTAACCGTTATCGCCATCACCGACCATGATACTGTAAATGGTATTACCCCCGCTCTGGAAGCCGCTAAAGCCTTCCCCCGGCTCAAAGTGATTCCCGGCATCGAAATCAGCACCGATACCGACAAAGGCGAAGTCCATGTCCTGGGATATTTTATCGATTATACTCACCCTGAGCTACAGGTTGCTTTACAGAGAATGCGCAATTCCCGCAAGGAGCGGGCTCAAAAGATGATTGCCAAACTGAAAAAACTGGGCTTGCCAATCGAGTGGGCAAGAGTCCAGGAAATAGCCGGCAGCGGCACGGTAGGCCGTCCTCATATTGCCCAGGCGATGCTGGAGAAGGGCTACATCTCCACAATTAAAGAGGCGTTTACCCGGTATATTAGCTGGAGTGGACCGGCCTACGCCGAACGGACCAAGATGAGCCCAGCAGAAATAGTGTCACTGATATTACGGGTTAACGGCGTGCCAGTACTGGCACATCCATTGACTGCAGCCAACCCGGAGGTGATGATTGCTGAACTAAAGGAACACGGACTGGTCGGCATCGAGGTTTACTATGACGGCTGTACTGCTGAAGAAATCAACCGACTGCTTGGCCTGGCCGATAAGTATGGCCTTATTGCCACCGGCGGCAGTGACTACCATGGCCTGGACGCCAACACGGAGACGATGATTGGTGGCTCTAATGTGCCGATAGAAGCCGCCGAGCGACTTTTCGCTCTCGCCAAACAGCGCCCATAAACACAGGAGGGCTTATGGTTATTCAATTTATCTTACTGCTATTGGGTGCCTATCTGCTGGGTTCGGTACCAACCGCCTATCTGGTTGCCCGGTGGACTCGGGGAATAGACATCAGGCAGTACGGCAGCGGTAACATCGGGGCGTCAAATGTATCAGCCGTTGTTTCCAAGCGGTGGAGTATTCCGGTAACCATTTTCGACTTGATTAAAGGGATGGTGATGGTACTGGTAGCTCAATGGCTGGGGCTGAACATTTACCAGCAGATAGCCATCGGGCTGGCGGCAATCATCGGACATAACTGGACGGTTTTTCTCGGTTTCAACGGGGGACGCGGTATTTTCACCACTCTGGGGGTTATTCTGGTACTATCGCCCAAGCTGGGCGTAGCCGCCCTGGTACTGTCTTACCTCTTCGCCCCTTTTCACCAGCTATCTCTAGGAGTGACCTTAACACTAATCTCTTTACCGATAGCCAGCTGGTTTCTCAGCCAGCTATTCGGTATCGAGGAGCGACTACCGATTGCACTGGGTTACCTGGCAATCCTATTGATAGCCATGCTACGCCGTTTCACCATACCGCGCACCGCCATTAGCGCCTCAGTACCAACCGGAGAACTGATTATCAACCGCCTGCTTTTTGACCGGGACATCAGGGACAGAAAAGCCTGGATAAGCCGGAGCCCGGCCGACGCTAGTCCATTGCAACACCCTGCTAAGCCAGAAAAGAAACCGGGTAGCAAAACCAGCCGATAAGCACTGCCTGACGCTAACCCGGAGCTAATTCCCGCTTTTCAGCGACGCTCTCTCCGAACTGGCAAATACCACGCAGGCAACACTGCTGACAGAGAGGACGCTTTCGGCAGACATTCTTACCCAGGCAGACCAGCAGGGCATGATATTCGTTGAATAACGCCACATCGGCGGGAAGATTATCCATAAAAAGGAACTGATAAGCGGCATAGCTATTACTGCTTGGTGTCAGGCCAATGCGGTCGATGATGCGGCGGGTATAAGCGTCAATAACAAAAACCGGCTTATCCGCCGCATACAGTATTATCGAATCGGCGGTCTCCGGCCCGATGCCCCAGATAGCCAGCAACTGCTCACGAAGCTCGCCAATACTATTGGTAAACAGATTGCTCAGATTATCATCGTACCCTTCTCCCAGCCAGTCAACCAGAGCCTTGAGCTTAAGCGCCTTGGCATTATAGTAACCACAGGGATGGATAAGGGTGGCAAGTTCAGATAGACTGAGCCGGCGCAGCGCTCCGGGTGACAGCACCCGCGCTGATTTCAGATTGGCGATAGCCTTTTCCACATTCACCCAGGCGGCAGACTGGGTAAGGATAGCACCCACCATTACCTCAAATGGCTCCTCCGCAGGCCACCAGTGTTGAGGTCCATAGCAATCAATAAGCTGGAGATAAATATTTTGGAGCTTTTCACCGACCGCTTCCAGGGTCATGGTAGGTAATTCATCAGCCATTTCAGCACCTGTATTCAAGACTATAATAGCATACCAATAGAGACGGCTAAAAAGAGGCTTTGGGAAACCTATCCCCCTAACCCCCTTCCCTTTTTTAGGGAAGGGGGAGTGTAAGAAAGAGAGGGGCTTTGCCCCTCTCTTAAAATCTCTCCCTCTCTGGAAGAAACTAAGTAACAGTGCGTTTAAGAGGGGGAATTAAGGGAGTGAGGTTAATAAACATCTCCTTAGAATTGACCCACATATAGTAAAAGACATAGACTTAAAAAAAGATGTTTTAAAATAATGAGTGGTTTAATAAGTGATTCTTGGTGGCTACCAGATATCGCGTCTATTGGTGACTTAGTAATAGGTGTAGGACATCATAAAGAAATAGCTGACGACGAAGAAGTACCAGCACTAGAGAGTTGGTATCGCTCTCTAACACCGAAAGGCAATCTTTCGAATAAAGTCAAATGCGTAGGCTACTCCATCAATTCACTCAACGAATGGCGCAAAGCTTGTAATAATACTAACGTTTACAGAACACTCAAGGTATTTAACCGTAACACGGGAGAAGCAAGCTTCTTAGGGCCTTTCTTGATAGACATAGATAACGGAGCAGAAGACTTAAGTGACACTCAAAGTATCACCAGACAAGTAGTGGATTATCTAACAACACAACTTAATCTGTCTTTAGATGACTTGCATATATTCTTCAGCGGTCACAAGGGTTTCAATATAGAAATTCGCCCCGAAACCATGGGAATAAGCGGCCTAATCGCTGACCAGATAAGGTTTTCTAGTAAAAGGTTAGATAAAATTATTGCTGTTTTGCGCAACCGCAATAGTATCCAAGATCCTACTAGGAACGTAGTTAGTAGCCAAGGGACTGTCATTGACCCAATTTACGGGGATAGATATGGATATCAATTAAAACACCCATACATCCGTCTGCATAACTCCATCAATAAGTGGATTCGGGATGATAACAAAGTGGCTGCTCGTAGAAGAATCGAAATAAAATACGAGCAGCTATGGAAAAAGTCTACGGCAGAAATCTATTTGGAGAGCGAAAAACTAGCTGAACAGCCTTAGGTTTACAACAAGTACAACCTCACTCACGCTTTACCGCTTGGTGTATTGAGGCGCCTTACGTGCCCGCTTGAGACCGGGCTTCTTTCTCTCTTTAGCCCTGGCGTCTCTGGTCAGCAGTCCGTTCTGGCGGAGCGCCGGTCTGAGGCTCTCATCCGCCTCGACCAGGGCACGGGCAATACCCATAGAGATGGCACCACTCTGCCCTGTTATACCGCCACCATTTACCTTAACCGTGACGCTATACTTACCAACATTCTCAGTAACTACCAGAGGCATCATTATCGCCTGGCGGTGTACCAGACGGGGGAACAGCTCTTCGTAGGGAATGCCATTAACAACAATGGCTTCACCACCCGGTACCAGCCTCACCTGAGCTACCGCCGTCTTACGCCTGCCTGTCCTCTGAAAGTAATTCTGTTTTGCCAAGTGAACCTCCCCTTTACTTAGCCGGACTTATTCCTTCCCTGTCTTAGCCAGGGTAGCTGCTACCTGACTCTGATGCGGATGGGCACTACCAGTATAGACCTTGAGCCTTTTCATCATCCCGTCTCCCAGCCGAGTGTGCGGTAACATACCTTTGACGGCATACTCGATTGCCCGGGTAGGATGAATCTGCATCATCGCTTCCAAACTAATACTCTTGAGTCCCCCGGGATACCCGGAGTGGCGGTAATAGAGCTTCTGTTTAGCCTTATTACCGGTAACATGAACCTTCTCAGCGTTAATTACCACCACGAAATCACCGGTATCCATATTACGGCTGAACATCGGCTTGTGCTTACCCATAAGCAGGCTGGCGATGCGGGTGGCAAGCTTGCCCAAAACTACATCAGCGGCATCAAGAGTATGCCATTCTCGCTTTATATCAGACGCCCTGACGCTATAGGTTTTTTCCATATACTTCCTCAACAGTCAACGTTATTGCTCTAGAAAATATCTTCCCCCAGAGGCTGCGGATAATTTACCTGCATCAGGCACAGTCCACAGGCTGGAGCAGTTGGCCCGGCCAAACCGGGT
>JACPSA010000013.1 GCA_016193545.1 Chloroflexota bacterium | reverse complement strand
TAGGAGCCTCGTCTACCACTTCTCGGAAAACTTGCTGTATAGGTTTTTCGGGTTCCTTGGCTACTCCTCTAATAACCTCTCGAGCAATACGTTGCGGCACACGTCTTTCTGCTATCTTTTTTGCTAATTCGATTTGCCTCTCTGGTTTTTTAACTTGTCTCGCAATGGTTGTGGCTAGTTGATAATCAATTTTAGGCTCTCCTTTTAAGGAGAGTGACTTTCTTTCAGGCCTTATTAGCTTTTGAATCTCTTCGGGCATTCCAAGGAATTGAAGCCACTCAAAGATGTGCGAGTTTGAGATGCCGAGGGATTTCCCTAGAGAATACACGCTTGGATATCTATCTGGGAAACGCTCTAAAAGTTGCTGGCAGAGTTTTCCCTTTTCAATTGCACTCAAATCCTCACGGTGAACGTTCTCGATAAAATTGAGTTCTAACACCTCATCATCGGAGTAATCACGAATAGTGACGGGTACTTTATCCAATCCGGCTTGATGGGCAGCCCTATACCTGCGCTCTCCAACAACCACTTCATAACCATCGTCTCTAGGACGCACGATAATAGGCTCAAGAAGCCCCACCTGCTTAATGCTATCGGCAAGCTCGTCCAGTCCTGCTTTTGTAAATTCAAGCCTCGGGTTTAATCTATTAGGCTGTATTTTCTTAAGCTCGATATCTGGCACTAGTTTAACCTCCATGAAGTTTTGCTCATTTTAAGTTCTCTCTTCCTTCCAAACCTTCCCGCCCGGGGGCAGGACTAAAATGTCTTCGCCAGCCAGTTTGGCAGCGAGGGTATTTTTCAGTTCGGCGATGGGGATTCGTATCTGGTTCATGCTATCGCGGTCACGGACGGTAACCTGCTTATCTTCCAGCGACTGAAAGTCGACGGTGACACAGCGACGGTAACGGCGCCCGATGCTCTGGGCATCATCATAGCTTACCATCCAGCCCTGACGCAGGTCGGTGTACACTTCCTTAGCCACCTTGACCAGGTTCTCTCGACGGCTCAAGGGTAATACGGCTACCTTAAAGGGGGCCAGGGCGGGATGGAGGTGAAGAACTACCCTTATCTCCTCCTTACCTGTCCTGAGCGGAGCCGAAGGATCCGGTTCTTCAGCATAGGCATCACAGAGGACAGCCAGCACCGAGCGGTCGACCCCGGCCGATGGTTCGATGACACAGGGCAGGAAATGTTCCTTGGTCTCATCATCGAAGTATTCCAGCCCCTTGCCACTGGATTTGGCGTGCTGAGTCAGGTCGAAGTCACCGCGGTTAGCCACACCCTCCAGCTCAGCCCAGCCCATCGGGAACAGGTACTCGATGTCAGAGCAACTCCGCGCATAATGGGCCAACTCCTTTTGAGTGTGCTCTCGCAGGTGAAGATGCTCTTTCTTAATACCCAGCTTGAGATACCAATTGAGACGCTGTTCCAGCCAGTATTTGAACCATTCCCCATCGGTGCCCGGCTTAACGAAAAACTCCATTTCCATCTGCTCGAATTCCCGGCTGCGGAAGATAAAGTTGCCGGTGGTAATCTCATTGCGGAAGGCTTTACCAATCTGGGCGATACCGAAGGGCAGCTTCTTCCGGGTGGTATTAAGCACGTTCTGGAAATTAACGAAGATACCCTGCGCCGTCTCCGGACGCAGATAGACCACGCTGGCATCTTCCTCAACCGGGCCCATAAAGGTTTTGAACATCAGGTTAAACTGGCGGGATTCGGTTAATTCACCGCCGCAGGAAGGGCACCGGTCTTCTTTCAACTCATCGCTGCGCCACCGCAGATGGCAGTTTTTACACTCAACCAGAGGGTCGGTAAAACCGGCAAGGTGCCCGCTGGCAGCCCAGACCTGGGGGTGCATCAGGATACTGGTATCCAGCCCGACCATATCGTCGCGCTCTCTGACCATCGCCTGCCACCAGGCTTCTTTAACATTCCGCTTCAGTTCTACGCCCAGAGGCCCGTAGTCCCAGCAACTGGACAAACCGCCGTAGATTTCACTACTCGGGAAAATGAAGCCGCGCCGGCGGCACAGGGAAACGATTTTCTCCATCCTTCCTTCAGGAAGGACTTTAGCTGGTGTTTGTTCGGTCACTGCATCACTCCTTGATAATTTTGCCAAGTAAACTAAATAACAGGGCGTTTAAGAGGGGGTGAGATTAATAACATGAATAATCTACCGTTTTGTCGTCCCCAAGGTCCGCAAAAGGACTCGCCCCAAAAATATGCCGATAATAATACCTCCCACCCCCATGATAATCAGCGCGAAGAGCCACAATGGTATCAGACGTATCTGGTAGGAATTGTAGCTAAAAATATCGAGCATTGCAAAGCCGAGAATAATCTGGGGCAGCGCCACCATATTTCCCATCAGCAGCAATATTCTCTCCGGCTTTATCCGGGTACTGTCTATCTGCCGGAATCGAGTTGCCAGCCTGGTTATTCCCCAGACAATGGCTGCCGACAGGGGAGTCAGAAAAAGTTGCGGCAGCAACATCCAGAGAAGGAGCGCCCCACGGCTTAGCCACCTATCAGGTGAGCCATCAGATTTAAAATGATAAGCTACCTCGGCAGGCAGGCGGGAATAAAAATAGGCAGTGAGAATCATCGACAACAAAAAGATGCCCAGAGGGAGCATGATATAGCTCCAACGGAAGACCAGTGCCGCACTGGTAGTATTTGATTTAACTGCTGGACTTTTTACCGCTCCATTCAATATAAGAAAGTTACCAGCTTTAGCTCAGGATGTCAAAGGTTTTGGGGTGCTATCTTAAAATGCTAACTGCGAACCCG
>JACPSA010000095.1 GCA_016193545.1 Chloroflexota bacterium | reverse complement strand
ATTCCAAGGCTATGGGCAAGGTCAATCATGCGCCGGAGTGCCGAGTCCGACGCGGTGGCAAATTGATTGCGCGTTACTTCCGTTGACGCGATTGTTTCCTGCCAAACTTCGAACATCAGCGAAATCCAGTTGGTACCGGTCGCGGCAAGGTTTTTCATGGATAGGTCTGCTCCAGGAGGGGCATATAGCTCGCGTTGGGGTGGTTGGGTTGTGGAGGACCCGGGGTTTGGGGGCGACGGAGGTTTAGGTGTCGCGTCTACTGATGTTGTTCGGGGACCAAAAGGCGCCGGGTCTCCAAAGTTGAACCCTTTCATAAAGGCGTCCATAGCAGGAAGGGGACGTGTTTGGGTCGGTATGGGTAGCATCGGTGGGCTAGGCGGTGTGGACGCTGGAGGCGGAGGAGGACTAGGTAGTGTGGATGAAGAGGCAGGCGTCTGAGTCTCTTGCGGTGCTACCGATGGTGAAGTCTCTTGGGTAGGAGGCAAGGTAATAGGCGCTTTCGGACTACAGCCAAGCAGCATCGTTAATATTAAGAATACCGCAACTAAAACACCCTGTTTCATGATTGCCTCTGGTATTTTTAAAGTCTTCCATACTCGTCAATCAGGCAACCATATTATGCTCTGATAAGCCACCAGTTGCAAGATAATTTGTAGCGAGTGACATCTGTGAAAAAATTGAAGGAGTTCTGCGTATTGTACAACCCAAACCCTGTTTTTGAAGCTGGTAGCGGGGGTTGGATTCGAACCAACGGCCTTCGGGTTATGAGCCCGACGAGCTACCACTGCTCCACCCCGCGTTGCAATTTGAGTATAACCTTGCCGGAATAGGGTGTCAAGGCGTTCTGACCAGGGTTGTTCTCAGTCTCTAGCGGTGGAGTGAAGAAGTAAGACCTCCTCGTAAAGCTATTTCCCTCGCTTATTTAGAGGCTAAGGTTGACAAACGACCCCCGGGGAAAGTAGTATTATGTTTAATAAGGTTTCAGGTTAAGGAGCATAATTTGAAAATACTTCTGGTCTATCCGGAATATCCTGATACCTTCTGGAGTTTTAAGCACGCCATAAAGTTTATCTCTAAGAAGGCATCTTTTCCACCTCTGGGTCTATTAACTGTAGCCGCGATGCTTCCTGCCGGATGGCAGAAAAAGCTGGTGGATATGAATATGACCTCGCTTAGTGATGAAGACATTAAGTGGGCTGATTATGTCTTTATCAGCGCCATGGTGGTGCAGAGTGCCTCAGTGAAGGAGATTATTGCCAGATGTAACCGGCTTAACGCCAGGGTTGTCGCCGGGGGGCCGGTTTTCACTACCGGCCACGAAGAGTTTGAAGGCGTTGACCATTTTGTGCTGGGTGAAGCTGAGGTTACCCTGGCCCCCTTTTTAGCAGACCTGGAGAAAGGGTGTGCTAAGCATGTCTACATATCCGGCGAAAGGCCGGAGATTAGCGGGACTCCGCTGCCATTGTGGTCGCTTATCAATATAAAACATTATTCATCGATGAGCTTTCAGTATTCCCGCGGTTGTCCTTTCAACTGTGAATTCTGTGATATTGTCATCATGAACGGCCATAAACCCAGGACCAAGGAAAAGCAGCAGGTAGTGAATGAACTGGACGCGTTATACCAGGGCGGCTGGCGCGGCAGTGTCTTTGTTGTCGATGATAATTTTATTGGGAATAAGAAGAAACTAAAGGTGGAAATACTGCCCACAATGATTGAATGGTCGAAGAAGAACAGGTATCCCTTTTCTTTTTACACCGAAGCATCGATAAACATTTCCGATGATGAAGAGCTAATGCAGTTGATGGTTCAGGCCGGCTTTGACCGGGTCTTTGTTGGCATTGAAAGCCCCAATGAGGATAGTCTGGCTGAATGTAATAAGCAGCAGAATCAAAGCCGTGATTTGGTCGCTTCAGTAAAGAAAATGCAAAATCGGGGCCTTGAGGTGCAGGGGGGATTCATCATCGGTTTCGATAATGACCCGCTCTCTATCTTCAGGAGCCAAATCGACTTTATTCAGAAGAGCGGTATCGTGACGGCGATGGTCGGTTTGCTCAATGCGCCGCGCGGTACCAGACTCTACCACCGTCTGGAGAAGGAGAACCGCTTATTAGAAATCTTCTCCGGAGACAATACTGACGGCTCGCTTAACTTCATTCCTAAAATGAACTACGAAACGCTCATTAACGGCTACAAGCATGTCCTGGATACTATTTATTCACCACGTGAGTATTACGCGCGGGTTAGGACATTCCTGAAAGAGTACCATCCTCCAAAAGTAAGAGGACTGCCCCGGCTGAGGCTTTATCATCTTGAAGCGTTTTTTAAAACTTTATGGTTCCTGGGTGTCAGGGAAAAAGGCCGGCAGTATTACTGGCAGCTTCTTCTTGACACACTGTTGAAACATCCACGTTCTTTTGCCTTGACGGTCAGTCTCTCCGTCTTCGGATTTCATTTCCGTAAGGTTGCTGAGAAATTCACCAGACCTCTGATTAACGAGAGTTCAACGCTAGAGTACTAGGAACCTGAGAGCAAATAAAATTGTCACCCTTACCCGTGACGAGTGCTATCTGTTTTGGCGTCTGCTATCAGTCAGGGGCTGGATTTTACTTTTAGTTATGGTAAAATAGAGATTGCTGAAAGATGGTAATATTGCCTGAGGTGCTTTCGTTAGCTGAAAAGAGGTGCGGGGGTGGTTTCATCATTCTTTTAGATTAATCAGCAGAGCAGCGAGGAGACATGGTGAAAGAAGATATCGAGCGTTTTCTGACTTATCTTACCGTGGAGAAGGGCTTCTCCGGTAACACGATAGCGGCTTATCATAACGACCTCTCCCAATTGGCCAGTTTTGCGGAAGAGTATACAACCAGGCGGGGTGTGATGCCGGCATGGGCTAATGTTAACCGGCAGGGGGTATTGAGTTATCTACTGAATCTTAAGGAAAGGAACTACGCGGCGACCACTGTCGCCCGTAAGATAGCTGCGGCCAAGTCTTTCTTTAACTTCATGGTGGCTGAAGGCAATCTGAAAGAAAACCCGACGGAGAACGTGGGTTCACCCAATGTGGGCAGGCTATTGCCCAAACCTATTTCCGTCAGTCAGGTCCGCCGTTTGCTGGAACAACCGACCAAAGTAGCGGCGACAGAAGCAAAAAGAGATAGGGCGATGCTAGAGTTGCTTTATGCCAGTGGCATGAGGGTGAGCGAGTTAATATCCTTGAACCTGGGTGATGTCGATGTGGCCGGTGATTTTGTGCGCTGCTTCGGCAAGGGCCACAAAGAGCGCCTCATTCCTATTTATCGGCAGGCAGCGCTGGCAGTAGCCGAATATTTGAAAGAAAGTCGTCCTCGCTTGGTCCGTAGTGATAGTGAGAAAGCCTTATTTCTGAATCGCCGTGGCGAAAGATTGACCAGGCAGGGATTCTGGCAGATATTGAAGGGCTACGCCAAATCAGCCGGGCTGGATGCCCAGATTACGCCACATACCCTGAGACATAGCTTTGCCACTCATATGCTGAGCGGCGGAGCCGACCTGAGGTCGGTTCAGGAATTGCTGGGTCACGCCAATATCTCGACCACGCAGGTTTACACTCATCTCACGACTGAACATGTTCGGCGTACCTATGAGAAATCGCACCCCCGGGCTAAGTAGTGTATCATAAGGAATAATGTTCCGTTCGGAATAAAAAAGTTTGGAGTTGTAAGATGCCCGGTAAATCACGCTCTAAAAAAGGAAAGTACTCACGCCCGACCCAAAAAATTAGAGGTCAGGCAATCCCGGCTGGCATAGTTGCTCAGCCTGCAGCCAGTCAAGCGCATGAGGCTGTTTCTTCTCCGGGAAGGCTGGTTACTCCGGTAAAAGTATCAACTCCGCCGTTAAAACCGGCGGCGACCCAGTACCGCTATGTAGTTGCTGAATTGCGGACCATTGCCATTTTGGCCGGGCTGATGTTGGTCATCCTCTTCGTGGTCGCTTTAGTCTTAACTTAATGCCATCATCACTATCGCTAGCGTTCCCGGATTCCTGCCTGAGATGCTGGCTCAGCTAGCCATCGTTTGTCGGCTGGTAGGTTCGTTTTATCTGCAGGCGTCATACCAGATTACCCGGGAGCAGTGACCGAAAAAGCATATCTTTGGAGGAGAGAAAATGGAGACTATGGAGGCAATTAAAGGGCGGAGAAGTATTCGGCAGTATAAGACTACCCCGGTAGATGATAAAACCGTAGAGCTGGTTCTGGAAGCGGCACGCTGGGCGCCTTCCTGGGCGAACAGGCAGTGCTGGCGTTTTGTCGTGGTGCGTGATAGTAAGATAAAGGCGGAACTGGCTGGTACCACTTACAGTCAGACGAATCAAGCCCGCGAGTCGCTAAAAAATGCCCCCGTGGTAATCGTGGCTTGTGGTGAGCTTGGGAAGGCTGGTTTCTCACGTGATACCGGGCAGCCATCTACTGACAAAGGTGAATACTGGTATATGTTTGATGTGGGACTGGCAACGCAGAATCTGGTACTGGAGGCATATTCGCTGGGCTTGGGTACGGTTATTGTCGGTAGTTTTGATGCTAAGACGGTTGCCGCTATCCTGGGAGTCGCTGAAGGCTTTTGTGTGGTGGCGATGACCCCGCTGGGTTACCCTGACCAGGACCCCGGTCCCAGGCCAAGAAAAGAGCTGGCTGAGATTGTTTATCATGATAAGTTCGGCGGTTAACTGAGAGGATTATCAGGTTAGCCGCTATCGGACTTTCTATGGAATAATATCTCAACCACGAAAAGGTTATTTTCAGCAGTTGCTTTGAATGAGATATAAATGGTGGCTTTTCCTAGCCATATTTCTGTTCGGTGGCGGGCTGATATTCGGGCTGGCTACCTCAGCCAGCACTATCGGCCTGCTTGCTGAAGATTTAACTGCCCTTAAAGAGCTGGCCGAGTTCCTGGCACCGCTGCCTCAGCCGTCTATTCTGGCCATTATCTATATAAAAAATGTCTCGGCTCTTCTGGTGAGCTTTCTCTTCAGTCCGTTATTCTGGGTGGTGCCGGTTACGGCGCTAACGCTCAATGGCTGGCTTCTCGGTGTGGTATCAGTTGCCGTAATTCAGGAGAAATCCCTCGGTTATCTGTTGATTGGCTTGTTGCCGCATGGTGTTTTTGAAATCCCGGCTCTTTTCATAGGTGAGGCGGCGGCTCTGAGCTTTGGTGCCGCGGTGATGCGGGTACTGTTTAGAGGTGAGAGGAGAAGTCTGTTATTGCCCAATCTCAGGCAAAATTTGAAATATCTAACGATAGCTCTTATCCTATTGTTGCCGGCAGCTATCATTGAAACATATATCACTCCGTTGCTGTTGCGGTAAATTGTGTGTCATTCCAGCTCCATATCGGCGTACGGGGTAAACTCAGCGGCTGGAATCCATTGGTGGAGGAGAAAAACTGCATTCTGGCGAAAGCCAGAATGACGACACAACCAAACTTGCTGTATCCCGCTAACTGAGGATATAATAGCTAAGCTGATTACTCTGGAAGGCAGGTGTTGAGATGGAACAACATGGACTGGAGAGCCTTCGTAATCTTGTTTTGTTATCTCATAATGGCGCTGGTAAGACATCCCTGTCAGAGGCGATGCTGTATTGTGCCAAGGCGATTACGCGGTTAGGTAAGGTTGACGACGGCACTACCACCTCGGACTATGACCCGGCTGAAGTAAAGCACAAGAT
>JACPSA010000094.1 GCA_016193545.1 Chloroflexota bacterium | reverse complement strand
CCACCGTTATCCAGAGAAGTCAAATATAAGGCGACCAAAGCGGCACCTCTGTTTCCGAGTATTTTAGTGAGCCAGGGTTATTATAACCTGTATTGGGTGATTGGTAAAGAGGGAGGAAGAATGAATGAATCTTAGAGATTGCCATGTCGCGGAGTTTATACTGAGCGAAGCGAATGTGCTCCTCGCCCCGATTCTATCGGGGGCAGTGGTCTCGCGGGTTTCTTCGGGGGCGACGGCAGGTAGCTGTTAATCTCGTTTCTAAGCTGCCGGGTGACCAGTCTCATTTTTCTGATTGCCTGGCTGGGTATGCTCTGTGTCCCGGCTGGTGTCTTGGAAGCATACATAATTTGCCGGGAAACGTTGATGATGAATCCTTTGCCTTGAGAGTCGACAGCATTGTGGACGGTCTTCTCGACATTGCCTCCTTGCCAGCCGACTCCGGGGATGAGGAAAAGCATGTCCGGGCAAATTTGCCTGACCCGGTGAATCTGTTCCGGATAGGTGGCGCCAACCACCAGCCCGGCGTTGCCGTTCTCGTTCCATTTGAGGGTCAGCTCAGCGACAACCTCGTAAACCGTGCGAGCCGTCGTCTCACCTTCCCTGACTACCTTTAGCTCCTGGATGTCCATTCCCCCCGGATTCGAGGTGCGGCACAGTATGAATACCCCCTTGTCTTTGCGGTCTAAGAAAGGCTTGATGGTATCGTACCCCATGTAAGGGTTGACTGTTACCGCATCGAACCCGTAGGTATCGAACAATGTCCGGGCGTAGGCCAAGGAATTGATGCCGATATCACCCCTCTTGCCATCGCCAATAATAGGCATGATGGGGTTAGCCTCCCGTATCAGTTCTACTGTCTTCTGACGGTCGTTGGGTATCATGTTGACGTCCGGGTCTAGCCCAACGCAGAGCAGGCTTTTATTTTGCTGGCTGACTTTGGCCAGATTTTCCAAGAAGTTCATCTGTTTTCTCTAAAGCTCGGCTTCGAAATTATAATATCAGTGGCAAGGGACTACGTCAAGGTATGAGCCACCTGAGTATTGATTATTTTACGACGATGTGGTAATATGCCTGGAAAATAACAGGGTAAAATGATGAGACAATATATAGGTATAAGTAATGACCCATAACTAGGGAAACCGGGAGTGAGAGGAGGAGACAGAAGTGAAGAAATCGTTTTTTATCGCCATGGTGCTAGTGTTAATAGCTTTTCTGGTGGTTGCCTGTACCAAAACCGAGCCTATTCCAGCACTGACTCCATCTCCAACGCCGACGCCACCGGCGTTAATTGGTATGAAGTTTGGGGAAAGGTACCATGAGATACATACTACCGAACTTCAGCTCAAATGCGATTTCTGTCATACGAATATTACAGAGACCTACTATGACCCTCTGGCGCAGGTATCCAATTTAGCCGACAGGAGAGCCTGTCTGAGCTGCCACAAGGAGGGAGCCGAGCAGCCCTTTTATGGTGCAAACTGGACCGAGGCGAAGGTAAGGTAAGGAGGTAAAGATGGCAAGTTATATATCCCGACGAGACTTTCTCAAAACGTCCGGCGCAACCCTTGCCGGGGCGCTTATTATCCCGCGCATCGATTTTAGGTTTTTGACCCCCGTATCTCAGGCAGCGGCAAGTATAGATAAGTGGATAGCCTCAGGCTGCAATGGTTGTGTTGGCTGGTGCCCCCTTAGAGTGAGGGTAGTAAATGGCAAGGCGGTAAAAATAGAGGGGAACCCAGAATCTAAATGGACGCGCGGCAAGCTCTGTCCGAGGGGACGTTTGAACCTGCAGATTATCTATGACCCGGACCGGGTGAAAAAGCCTCTCAAGCGCACCAACCCCAAAAAAGGCAGGGAAGAAGACCCCCAGTGGATGGAGATTCCGGAAAGGCTGGCTCTGTTCCGGGGTAGGTATACCCCGCTGGATGCGGACCTTCTTTATGGGCGGTTGATTAAGGCCTACGGCAGCCCGAACTCTATCTCGCATAGTGCTCTCTGTTCCGAGACCGACAAATCAGGTAACTGGTATGCGCGGGGCGAGTACGCCTATACTGCCTATGACCTGGAGGATGCTAACTATATTCTCGCCTTCGGCACTCCCTACCTCGAGTCTAACCGCCCTACTACTGGTTTACTGGCAGCGGCAGGAGCGGGACGGCGGGGCGGGGGTATCCGCCCCAAGACAGTCGTCGTTGACCCGCGCCAATCAGTTTCGGCGGCCCGGGCTGATGATTGGCTTCCAATCAATCCGGGCACCGATGGCGCTCTGGCGCTGGGTATGGCTCATGAGATTCTTACAGCCGGGCTCTGGGATAGGAAATTCATCGGAGACTTCAAAGACCCGAGCCAGACCTTCATGTCTGGACGTCCTGTTAATGAGGCAGACTGGCAAGATGCTTATAGTATCGGATTGGTCAAGTGGTGGAACGAGGTGCTTAATGGATTTACCGCAAATGTGGCGGCTAAGGAGACTGGAATACCTGAAGGCACAATCAAAAAGATAGCCAGAGAGTTCGCCACCACTAAGCCTGCAATAACGCTACGGGGCCGGGGCGTTGGCGCCTGGCCGGGTAACGGCACTTATAATGTTTACGCCATCTACGCTCTGAATGGCTTGGTGGGTAGTGTGGAAGTCAAGGGTGGCGCCAACCACTATCCAAGTGTTAGTTTTTCTGACGAGCCTATTCCGATTACACAGGATGATTTAGCTAAGACAGGCACTAAACAGCCTCGGATAGACGAAAAGGGCACTGTCAAATTCCCCTATGCCGATGTCATTACGAATAACGCTGCCGATAATATCCTGAAAGACTTTCCGTATCCCATAGAAATGATTCTGAGCTACTGGAACAACTGGACCTTCTCTGCTCCGGGCAGCAAACGATGGGAAGAGGTCCTAAAGAAGGTGCCTTTCATGGCACATCACACCACGCATATCAGCGAGTGGAGCATGTATGCGGATATAATCCTGCCGGCAAAAACCTACCTTGAGAAATGGAGCGCGGGAAGCCCGGCCGGTGGTTCCGGTGTATGGAGTGGTATGACTCTCTTCCAGCCGGTGATAGAACCTCTTTTTGACTGTATGAGTGAGGTGGAGTTGGCACTGGCGCTGGGCAAGAAGCTAGGAGAATACTACCCCAGCATCAAAACATCCTTTGACGGCATCGGTGGGACTTACGGAGACACTGCGCAAGGCTACACGCAGGTCAGAACTGAGAAAGCCTGGAAACCACTCTCCCGAGGCTGGGAGGAGTTTAGAGAGAAGGGGACGGTGAATGTGGGCCCTCATAAGTTCAATTGGGAATTCAAGACTCCTTCCAGGAAATTTGAGTTCGTTACCGGAAACCTGAAGAAGCTGTTCGATGACAAGAAGGTAAGCGAAGCTGACTTGGACGTGTACCGTATTAAAGCAAGGGGGGATAAGCTCTATATGCCTCACTACCAGAGACCAATCTTCATCGGTGAGGCTGCTCAGTATCCGTTGGTGCTGATAACCTATAAGAATCAGCTTAACCAGGAAGGGAGGAGCGCCAATACGCCCTGGGCTCAAGAGATGTATCTCACCCCCCTTTACGGGGCAGGGTGGACCAATCTGGCAGAAATTAACCCGCTCACTGGCGCAAAATACGGCATTGCTGAAGGTGACGCTATCTATGTGGAGTCCGAGGTGGGCAATATTAAGGCGATTGCCAAACTCTCGGAGGGCGTCCACCCTGAAGTAGTTGCCATGTGCTATGGGCAGGGGCACTGGGCTTACGGCCACTTGGCTAAGGATAGAGGAGTCAACCCCAATGAGATAACCGGGGTAATGTATGAGCACATCACGGGTATGTCAGCCTATTTTAACACCAGGGTCAAAGTATTCAAAGCGTAGGAGGTTAGGAGATGGCCAGGTATGCGATGATTATCGACCTCGACCGATGTTTATCTTGCCAGGCTTGTGTCATTGCCTGCAAGATGGAAAATAATGTCCCAGATTCAACCGCAGAGACCTTTAAGAATCGGCAAATGACGTTCAGAACCAGGGTAGTGCCTTTATTTAGGAATGGTCAGTATCCCAATCCTCGGGTAGATATATATCCCACGCTCTGCAATCAGTGTGATAATCCGCCCTGCGTCGCTGCCTGCCCGCATGAAGCCACCTACAAGCGGGAGGATGGCGTTGTGTTAATAGACTGGGAGAAGTGCCAGGGCTGCAAGTACTGCATGGCCGCCTGCCCTTACGGTCAGCGAAGTTTCATTCAGATTGAGGGCGCCAAAGACTATCATAACCCAGATGCCATCCCGCCCGGAAATGTCAAGAACAAACCGCCCAAAGGAAAGGTAGACAAATGTACATTTTGTGCGCATCTAGTTGATAAAGGACAACCTCCAGCCTGCGTCACAGCTTGCCCGGCCGAAGCAAGAATCTTCGGGGACCTGGATGACCCAGGTAGCACACTCAAGGAACTCCTGGCTCACCGGAATAGCACCGTCCTCAGGCAGGACTTCGGAACCAAGCCGCGCGTATTCTATCTGCTGAAGGGTTAATATGAACGAGTCTTTAGGAAAACTGGCAGCCAGGGCAGATGTTTATGGGCTTCTTTCCCAGGCATACTACACACCGGAGATTAGCTTTCTAAAAGGCGATTTCCTTGCCACACTTCTACGGGCTTTGGGCAGTCTAGAAGTAGACTCCTTTGCCGGAGAGGTTAAGAACCTGGAGGGCTACTTGCAGGCTCTCTCTAAGTCTGAGGAACTCTCATTGGAATACACCAGACTATTCCGCGGCCCTGTCAAAGCAAAGGCTTATCCTTATGAGTCCATGTATATTGAAGGTGGAATGATGGGTACTTCGACCTTAGATGTGCTGAGGCGATATGGTGAGGCTGGTGTCGCTATTGAAGAGGGCTTCAAAGACTTGCCGGACCATATCTCCGCAGAACTTGAGTTTATGCACTATTTGTGCAGGCGGGAACTGGATGCTTTACAAAGAGGTGCTGACGACGAAGCTAGGCGTTTCCGGGATAGGCAACAGTCGTTTTTGAGAGAGCACCTGAACAAGTGGGTGCCCCGGTTTACCAGCCTTATCCAGCAGTACGCCGCCATGCCCTATTATCTGACTATAGCCGAAATAACGCGAGAGTTTATCAAAGGAGAAGCTACCAGCAATTCGCCTGGCTAAGCCTCTGAGGAAATGACAACCCGCAAACCCTGACGGTTGAGATTGTCATTATTGGCTACTCTTTCATTGTGAAGAAGCAGCCCAGTCATGAGACTCGATGCAAGTAGACGCTATGAGTCAGCTTGACAGTTAGAGGTTACTTTTCATATTATTATAATTATTATAAGAATAAGAGCCTGAGTTCGATTAAAATTGGAGGGGGTTGACCGATGGGCAAGATTTATTTACTCGATGTTACCAACCGTGATGGAGTTCAGACAGCCAAGCTCGGTCTATCTAAACTGGCCAAGACGATGATAAACATGTATTTGAATGAAATGGGGATTTTCCAGAGCGAATTTGGCTTCCCGACCACCCGGCACGAGTCCCATTACCTGCGGGCTAACCTCAGGTTGCAGCAGATGGGTGTGCTACAGCCCATCCGCCTGGAGGGGTGGATACGGGCGACGGTCGAGGATGTAGAAACAACTTTTGCGCTGGTGCCGGAGATTAAAGACCTTAATCTTTCCATCTCCACTTCCCGGCAGATGATTGACGGCAAGTTCCAGGGTAGGAAGAATGAAGAAGACATACTGGCAATGGCGATATAGTCGATAGATGCGGCTAAGGCGCATGGCGTTCGGAGTGTTGGTATTAATGCCGAGGATGCCTCGAGGACCGATGTCAATTTCCTGGTTCGTTTTGCCTCTGCAGCCAGAGAGCATGGCGCCGACCGGTTCCGCTATTGTGATACGCTGGGCTACGATAATCCCTTTAGTATCTACAACGCTTGTAAAATGGTGGCCGCAGCAGTGGACATGCCTGTGGAACTACATTGCCATGATGACCTAGGAATGGCGGTGGCGAACTCTATTGCCGGGGCAATGGGGGTCATTGACGGCGGGCAGGATGCCTATATCAACACGACTGTCAATGGAGTTGGCGAAAGGGCCGGCAATGCCGATCTGGTGGCTGTCTTGCTGGCTCTGAAAAAGGCGAAAGGCGTAGCCCAGAAGTATGAGCTGGGTATGCCGGTCGACCTATCGAAGGCATACAAGATTTGTAAATATGCCAGCTATGCTTTTGGTGTGCCCATACCGATAAATCAACCCGGCGTGGGCGCTAATGCCTTCGCTCATAGTTCAGGCATTCATGCTGATGGAGTGCTCAAGGACCCGCAAAACTACGAGCTGTATGATTTTGAAGAGCTGGGTAGAGGAGAGCCGGAGCTGGTTGAAACCGGCCGTGAGATATGTTCCGGACAGTATAGCGGCATATCAGGTTTCGGGCATATTATGGGTCAGATGGCGATAGAGTTTGAAAACAGGGAAGAGGCGGAAAAGATTCTGGAACTGGTGAGATACGCCAATGTCCTGGCGCAGAAGCCTCTGGTGGCTGACGAACTATGCTTCATCGCCCAGTATCCGGATATTGCCCGGGACTTGCTGACAATGACACCACTGGACAGTCCGATTATGCCGGGTAAAAGGGTGAAGCAGTCAAGGTCCTGATACCACGCTACGGACTTAGCGCCGGCTCTTTTTCAATCGGGCAATAATAGCATCAGCCATCTGGGAGGTGCCTACGGCGGTGGGGTCGTCGCGGTCCGGCTTTAGGTCGTAGGTGACCGATTTACCATCAGCAACGATGGCAATTGCGGCTTTTTCCACTTGAGCAGCGGCTTGTTTTTCGTTAATGTACCGCAGCATCAGGACGCCGGATAGAATGGTTGCCAGCGGGTTTACCTTGTTTAAGCCAGTGTACTTGGGGGCACTGCCGTGGGTAGGCTCGAAAACAGCCAGCTTTTCTCCGATGTTGGCTCCCGGAGCTACCCCCAGGCCGCCAACCAGCCCGGCGCACAAATCGGAAACAATGTCTCCGTAGAGGTTGGGTAAGACCAGAACATCGAACTGGCTGGGCTGCTGTACCAGGTGAGCGCACAGGTCATCGATAATACGGTCTTCAAACTGGATATCAGGATAGGATTTGGCTACTTCGCGGGAGACATCGAGGAAAAGCCCGTCGGTAAATTTCATGATGTTGGCTTTGTGGACGGCGGTTACCTTTTTCTTGCCATTAGCCCGGGCATAATCGAAAGCAAATTTGACAATCCTTCTGGTGCCGGGTTCTGAGATTATTTTAATGCCCACGCCCGAATCCTTGGGTACTGTCTCTTCGGTGTTTTGCTTGATGAAGGAAAGCAATTTTTCCGCCTGAGGGGAGCCTTTTTCAAATTCGATGCCGACATAGAGGTCTTCGGTGTTTTCCCTGACTATGGTCAGGTCTACATTCTCATATCTCGAAGAGATGCCGGGATAAGTGCGGCAGGGGCGCAGGCAGGCGTAGAGGTCCAATGCCTTACGGAGCGCCACATTAACACTGCGAAACCCGGTGCCGACCGGGGTGGTCGTCGGCCCTTTAAGTGCTACTTTGTTTTTCTTGATTGATTTGAGAAGACGGTCAGGCAGGAGACTGCCCTCTTTCTCCAGGGCGCTCTCTCCGGCGTTAATCATTTCCCATTGGAATTCGACACCGGTAGCTTCCAGAACACGCCTGGCGGCTTCGACTACCTCCGGCCCGATGCCATCACCCGGTATTAGCGTGATAGAGTGTTTCACTGAGGTTACCTCCGTGTGTTGAGAATCCTTTGCCTTATTTCTCCGTTGGGTCAAGGACGAAGTCCCCGTATTTCTTGATGTAGTCGGTGAGTCCGCCTTCATTGAGAATACGGAGCATTATCTGCGGCATTTTGCCGGAGCGGAGTTCAGTCCCGTTGGTCAGGTCTTTAATCTTGCCCGTTGCCAGGTCTATCTCCAGTTCGTCGCCATCCTTAATCTTATCGGTATCGCAGATAAGCACCGGCAAGCCGACATTGATGGCATTGCGAAAGAAGATGCGGGCAACCGATTTAGCCAGAATGGCGCTGACTCCGGCCAGCTTGATGACCAGCGGAGCGTGTTCCCGGCTGGAACCGAGTCCGAAGTTCTTCCCCCCGACCACAAAGTCCCCCTTTTTGACGCGCTGGACAAAGGTGGGGTCGGCATCCTCAAGGACGTGCTTGGACAGTTCCGGTAAATTGCTGCGCAGGTGTGCCAGCCTTCCCGGCACAATGTGGTCGGTGGAGATATCATCGCCGAATTTGAACGCTTTGCCTTTTAACATCTATGTACCCTCAACTTAATTTAGCTTCTGTTAAATGGTCT
>JACPSA010000093.1 GCA_016193545.1 Chloroflexota bacterium | reverse complement strand
TGCCGCCGATACTGCTGTCAACCTGCGCCAGCAGGGTTGTCGGTATCTGGACCAGCGGTACTCCCCGCAGGTATGTCGCCGCCACAAATCCGCTCAGGTCGCCGATAACCCCACCACCCAGGGCCAGAATAGGCGTCATCCTTTCCGCATGAAAGTCGGTTAGCTCGTGGTACAATCGGCCGGCCGTTTCCAGCGATTTTTGCTCTTCTCCTTCAGGGACTTCCAGGATGAGTACCTTAAAGCCATTGCTGGCCAGGCTTTGCTTCAGGGTACTACCGTACAAACTCTTCACTGCCGGGTCGGTAATGATTACCAGCTTATCGCTGCCCCCTATTTCTTTGAGCTTGTCTGCGGTCTGCTTGAGTAGCCCGGCGCCGATATGAATATAATAGCCAGCGCTGCCTAGTTTCACCCTGACTTTTTTCATCTGTTGCTGCCTCAGTTTTGTTTCTGCTGAGCTGATGACTTTATTGACTTTTCAAGAGGTCAATAAACAATCCTCTTAGAGACCGTAGCGCTTTTGCAACCTTGCCCGCCTGGTGCTGTCCTCGTGGATATGGTTCACGGTATTGATTGTCTGCCGAGTATCAGGGTCTAGAGATGCTATGGTCTTTTCGTCTAACTCGCGGGCTAATTGCTCCAGTTGATGATAGGTAGTGGTGATATGTTTCGGGTCTCCTTTTATCGGCAGACGCGCAAAAAGGTCACGGAAGGCACGGACATGGTTCTGGTATCGCTCATCCCGGTCGAGCCGGCGCATGCCTTGATGCAGCCCGGATATCCAGGAAGCTGTCTGGTAGACCTCGTCATCCCTATTGCCGAAGGGGGCAATCATGCCGGAAATGGTTTCGGTACACTCGTAATCATCGATATTGTTCGGGTTAAGTTGTAGCTCCTTGACGATATCTACCGCTCGCTTCCGCACGGCCTCTTTCCCATTTTTGATGAACTCTTGGCAACCACAACGTTCGCACATACTAATCTCCTCCTTTTCGGTAAAGTTGGGGTGAGTAATCTACGGCTTGAAGGCAGTGCATTCCATCTCAACCAGCATTTCCGGTCTTATCAGGTTGGTTATCAAGGCGGTGCGGGCCGGACGGTCTTTGGGAAAGTATTCGGTGTAAACCTCATTCATCTTCGGCCAGTTTTCCGCCTGGGTCAGGAAGACCTGTACCTTGACAACGTCGCTGAGGGATGCCCCGGCTTTTTCCAGTACCCGCTTAACGCTTTCCAGACACTGCCTGGTCTGGGCTTGTATTCCCTCCACCGGGTTGCCCTTGGCATCTCTCGCTCCAACCGTACCCGAGACAAAGATAAAATCCCCGGCTCTGACGGCTGATGAGAAGGGGGCATTCTCCGTGTTGGGCATGATGATAGCTTCTTTTCTGGCCATAGCTCAACTCCTCTCTTTAGTATTTTATTTGCCGGTAGTTTCGGCCCGTCTTCATTTGCTGGCTTTACCGCCGGGTATTTGGACTGAAGCGCTCAGTTTTTCAGGGAAAATATTACTTCTTGCTCCCCGGTTAGTCTTTCTACCTCTCCTTTGCCCTCGAGATACTTTAAGTGGGCTTCAGCCTCACCGAAAGCAAACCATTTCTGTTGGGGCGGGAACTGTTCCCAGGATTTATAGGTCATATCCCAGGTCATTAGTGAAGCTACCTGAAAAGCATTCTTCTTGCCGGCTTCAAGAATAGAGAGGACCTCGTCGGCTCTTTCTTGATGGTGCTGCTTCAATTCTGTAATCCTCTCTCTGTGGTTCTTAAACAGGCGCCTATGCCCGGGTAATACCAGCTTGATGTCGAAATTATAGACCTTGTCCAGGCTGTTGAGATAGTCATTCAATGGGTTCTCGTCATCAGAGGTTAATGATATGTTGGGGGTGATATCGATGAGGATGTGGTCTCCCGAGACAAGTAGCTTCTTCCTCGATTCGTAAAGGCACATGTGTCCCCTGGTATGTCCTGGAGTTTCGATACATGAAAACAAATAGTCACCGATACGTATGGTGTCGCCTTCTTGTAAAATATGGAAGTCGATATGTCCCTGGGGACTATATTTGCGTCCCGGGTGGTTCTCAATCGCCTTTTTACGCTCATCTTCGGGGAAACCATGTTTGGCAGCAAACTCATCGTTCCTCTGCCAGCTACTGCCTGGTTTATTGCTGGAACTGGCCTCCGGTCGGTTAAAGTAAACAATCGATGTGTCGGTAGCCAGGCTGGGAACGAGGCCCATGTGGTCGGAATGCACGTGGGTAATAAAAAAATCGGTCTTTTTCAAATCTACACCGAGTTCCTTTAGTCCGGAGGACAACACACTCAGGCACTCTTCGCGATTCATCCCGGTGTCGATAACTAATGAGCGATTTCCATCCTTGATGACGTAAGAGTTGATAGCCTGCAGGGGATTACGGGGTAAAGGAACCTCGATTCGGTACAAGTTTGGTAAAATTTCTTCAGTCATTGCTCTACCTTTAATATCCGGCTAGCTGGATATTAGCTCTTTAATTTCTCTGACTTAGTTCACAGGCAAAAGAACATAGTTTAGTCTATCATCTCCGTCATTAGCCTGTAAAGGAAGGGACAATGGTTGGCTGAGAGTAGTATCCAGTCGGTTCCAGGTCTAGCTAGGTGAATGTTTGGTGAACCCAACGAAAAGGATGCTGCCCACAGCTCCGAGTCCGGCAGCGATGTAAAACACGGCATTAACATCCAGTAATTGAGCGATGGCACCGGCGATAATCGGCCCTACAGCCATGCCGATGCTGAAGCCTAGAAAGAGCACTGACATAGTGGAACCCATGCCATATTTCCTGCCTTCCTCAACGCCTAGAGCTGAAGCCGCGGGCTGGGAAATCGCCATAGTAACTCCCTGGATAAGCAGCACTGCCAGCAGTGGCCAGAAACTATGAGTCAGGGGGATTGCCGCCAGTGAGACAGCAAAAAGGATGAGGCCGACAAAGGCGAGGGGTTTCCGGTTGAATCTGTCAGCGATGATACCGCCCAGAGGTGTGAGCAAGGTTACCGACAGAATATTAACGGTTATCAGTATTCCGATAAGACTGATGCTCAGGCCCATCATAGCGGCAAAGACAGGGAGGAAGGTGAAAATGGCGCCTCGCCCGATGGCTTGTCCCAGCCAAAGGCTGAAGATACCCTTCACCGTGCCGCTCCGGCTTATCTCTTTAAAGGATGGATGTGGAGAGTCTTCTGTTCCTTTCCGGCGTTTGACTTCAGGGAGATAGGCTACGGTTACCAGTAACGCCAGCAGATTAAAGGCGCCCATGGTATAGAAGGTAGCGGGGATACCAAAGTGTTCGGCGATAACGCCGCCGAGAAATGGGCCAAAGCCAAAACCGCTGAAAAAGGCGGCATTAGCGTAACCCATCCATTTACCCTCCTCACCCTCAGGGGAAAGGTCACCGACATAAGCGGTAGCAATGGGACCGGTCATCGCTCCGGCGATACCTTGCAGAAAGCGAATCAGGGCCAGGTGAGTAACTGTCCCTGCCCAGACATAGCCCAGAGAGAGGACAGAATATACCAGCAGCCCGATGGCTAGCAGTCCTTTGCGGCCTTTCTGGTCGGAGATTTTACCGGCGATAGGGACAACCAGGCTGTTGGAGACAGAGTAAGCGGCGATGATAATGCCTAACCAGATGCCAGTGGCGCCCATATCCCGAATGTAGAGAGGTAAAAGCGGTGATACTATGCCCATCCCTAATGTGGAGGAAAACATGCTGAAGGCTAAAGCGGGAAAAACTTTCTTTATCACCGGCGTTAATATAGCATTATAGACGTTGTTACTGAAACAGACAACATGAGTGATTGCGCAGCTTGCTTGTGGCTGATATAATTGATGAGGTTTTTATTCAGCATAGTCAGGATATTAGAGTTATGGTTGTTGATAAAGACAGCAAATCAGGTGAAGAGGAAGAGCTAGAGAAGATGCGGCATTCGGCGGCACATGTTATGGCTGAAGCGGTGCAGTCTATCTTTCCTGATGTCAGGTTTGCTATCGGTCCGGCGATAGCAAACGGTTTCTATTATGACTTTGACTTACCTCGCTCGTTAACACCCGATGATTTGCCTATCATTGAGGCTAAAATGGTTGACATAATCGCTTCAAATGTTGCCTTTATCAGAGAAGAGGTAACCAGGGAGAAGCCCGACAGCTATTCGCTGCGCAACCCTATAAGCTGGAGCTAATTGATGAAATCGATGATGCAAAGGTTAGTGTCTATCGGCAGGGCTCATTTGTTGATTTGTGTCGTGGTCCCCATATTAAATCCACGAAAGAGATTCCCGAGGACGCCTTGAAACTGGATAGAATAGCCGGAGCATACTGGAGAGGTTCAGAAAAAAATCGAATGCTCCAGAGGATTTATGGCTTGCTGTTCCGGTCGAAGAAAGAACTGGATGAATATTTGATAACACAGGAAGAAATCAAGAAAAGAGACCATAGAAAAATAGGCAAGGACCTTGACCTCTTTGTGTTTTCGGATTTGGTTGGGAAAGGACTGCCTTTGTTCACTGAAAAGGGCTCGATAATTAGAAGAGAGCTGGAACGTTTTGTGGTCGATGAGGAAATAAGCAGAGGGTATAAGCACGTTTATACCCCTGACCTGGCAAATATAGCATTGTATAAAACTTCAGGCCATTATCCTTATTATAAAGACTCAATGTATCCGGTGATGAAGGTGGAAGAAGAAGAGTTGATGCTGAGACCGATGACCTGCCCGCACCACTTTGAACTCTACGCCAGCAAGCCGAGGTCTTACAAAGAGCTTCCTTTTAGAATTGCGGAATTAGCCAAACAATTCCGTTATGAAAAATCAGGGGAACTGACCGGGTTAATGAGAGTCAGGGTTTTTTGCCTGGCTGATTCCCATATTATTTGTCAGCCAGACCAGGCTACGGATGAAATAAGCGGTGTTCTGGATTTAATAGAATATATATCAGCCACTTTAGGATTAGATACCGGTGACAATTATCGATACCGATTATCTTTAGGAGATAGAAAAGATAACACCAAGTATTACAAAGATGATAAAGCCTGGGATTTTGCGGAAGATGTGTTGCGGAAAGTTCTGATACAGAGGGAAGCTAATTATTTTGAAGCTGAGAAAGAAGCGGCTTTTTACGGTCCGAAAATTGATATTCAGATGAAGAATTTTGCCGGTAAAGAAGACACGGTGTTCACCGTCCAGTATGATTTTGTTATGCCGAAGCGTTTTAAGCTGACCTATATCGACAAAGACCAGCAAGAAAAGGAACCGATTGTTATTCACCGTTCTTCAGTTGGTGCTATAGAGAGGACTATGGCTTTTCTCATCGAACATTATGCCGGTGCCTTCCCGGTGTGGCTGTCTCCGGTTCAGGTAACGTTAATTCCAGTGGCAGACCGCCACCTGGATTACGCCGCTAAACTGGAATCTGAGCTTAGAAAAGCCGGGGTACGGGCGAAGGTTGATGCCCGCTCAGAAAGGTTGAACCTGAAAATCAGGCAGGCGCAGCTTGATAAGATACCTTATATGCTGGTGGTCGGGGACAAAGAGGTAGCTACCGATACTGTTTCCGTCCGCTGGCGTAGCGGTGAGCAACTGCCGGCTCAGTCATTCAGTAGCTTTAAAGAGACGGTCAGTATGGTGATAGCTAACAAAACGAAAGAACTGGCCTGAAACCGTAATTTGCTTCCTGAACAGGAATATGATATATTTCTACTCACTGAATACCTGTAACTAAAAGGGGGTAAACGAGCACATAGTTAAGAGCTTACGTATTAACCGGGAGATAAGGGCAAAAGAGGTCCGGGTCGTTGGGGAGAAGGGGGAGCAGCTGGGGATTATGCCTTTGGTTCAGGCGTGGGAGGTGGCGAAAAGCCACGACCTTGACCTGGTTGAGGTTGCGGCTACAGCCGTGCCGCCGGTATGCCGCCTGCTTGATTATGGAAAATTTAAATATGAGCAGGCTAAAAAAGAGCGGGAGGCTAGAAAAGGCCAGAAGATTTCAGAGTTAAGAGAGGTCCGGCTGCGACCTAAAATTGGGCAGCATGATTTCGAGGCTAAAGTCAGGACAATCAGGAAATTGCTCGGTGGTGGCGATAAGGTCAAGGTATCGGTAATGTTCCGGGGACGTGAAATCACTCATCCTGACCTTGGCTGGAAGCTCTTACAGAGAACAGCGGAGACAGTAAAGGATGCAGCATCTGTTGATGGGCAACCGGCAATGATAGGAAGAAGGATGAATGTGTTGCTGCTACCGTTGGCCGCTGCTCCCAAGCCTAAAATAGTCAAAGAGGAGATAAAAAAATCTTAGATGCCAAAAATTAAGACCCATAAAGGTGCCGAGGCCCGTTTTCATCTTACCGGTAGCGGTAAGCTTATGCGGACTAAAGGCGGGAAGAGTCATTTGCGCGTTCGAAAACCCAAGCGCGTTAAGCGTCTTTATGATGAGACAATTCCGGTGAGTCCCCGTGACGTAAAACGAATCAAAAGGCTCCTGCCCTACGGGGCCAAATAACGCTGATAAAACAGCTTGGCTATCTAACTCGGATAATGATGTGTAGTCGGGGCTGTTCTGATATCGAATAGAAGCAGAGGAGAAGTACTTTGCCACGAGTAAAAAGAGGTGTAACCGCTCATCACAGACATCGCAAACTGTTGCTCTTGACCAAAGGGCACCGGGCAACCAAGCATGCCCTCTATCGCCGGGCCCACGAATCTATGCTTCACTCGCTGAGCTACGCTTATGCTCACCGACGGGAGCGCAAAGGCGATATGAGACGTTTGTGGATTTCACGGGTTAATGCCGCTAGTAGAAGCCATGGACTTAACTACGGTCAGTTTATGGCAGGCTTAAAGAAGTCAGGGGTTGAAATCAACCGTAAACAGCTGGCGGATATGGCGGTCAGAGAGCCGGAAGCCTTTACCAACCTGGTGACTTTAGCTAAAGGTGGAGTCCAGAGCCACTAGCGGAATCCATAGTATCATCAGTCGGCTGGCGCTATTCAGGCTATTTTCTTCCTTAATGCCCAAATACAGGGAAGGGTATTTTTAGAAGCTCTCTACCTCTTTCCAATCAGGTCTCAGACCGGAAGACAGTCCATCAGGGGTAAAAAAGATGTTGTCTCAGCTTGAAGAACTAGGACGGGAAGCTCTCAATGATTTAGAGGACGCGTCTAATATCAAGGAACTGGAATCATGGCGGGTCCGTTACCTGGGTAAGAAGAGTAAGCTAACCAATAGCCTGCGTAGCTTGGCTACATTGCCTCTGGAAGAAAGAAAAATTGCCGGTGCTCGCGCCAACGAGCTTAAAACCAGTCTGGAAGATAGTTTCCGTAACCGGGAGCAAGCTCTCCGTGAGGCCGGGTCAGGCTCTGTTGAAAGCGGGTTCGTTGATATTACCCTGCCCGGTTATCCTTTCCCCGTCGGGCATTTACATCCAATTACCCAGACTGTCCATGAGATATGCGATATCTTTGGTTCCATGGGCTTTCAAATAGTGGAAGGGCCGGACGTAGAGTGGGACTATTATAATTTTGAGGCGTTAAACATGCCTGCCGAACACCCGGCACGCGATAACCAGTCAACTTTCTGGATTGATTCTGAGACGGGGGACGGGCAAAGACCGATGCTGCTGCGTACCCAAGGCACTGCTATTAGTGCCAGAGTTATTGAGACGATGAAGCCTCCGATAAGAACGATTGAGCCGGCCAGAGTCTACCGTCATGAGGCAACCGATGCTACCCATTTAAGTATCTATCATAATATTGACGGATTAGTGGTTGATAGAGGTATTACTATGGCCGACCTCAAGGGGACGCTTTATGAGTTCGCCCGCCGTTTCTTCGGCGAAGATAGAAAGGTACGTTTCCGTTGCGACTATTTCCCCTTTGTTGAGCCGGGAGTGGAGATGGCAATAGATTGCATGGTCTGTAATGGAGAGGGATGCCGCCTGTGCGGTAATAGCGGCTGGATTGAGATACTCGGTGCCGGGATGACCCATCCCGAAGTGCTGCGACGCGGGGACATTGACCCTGATGTTTACACCAGCTTTGCCTTTGGTATGGGTGTAGAGCGGATGCCAATGC
>JACPSA010000089.1 GCA_016193545.1 Chloroflexota bacterium | reverse complement strand
AACCACCTCACTTACGCCAATATGGGAGGGTTCTGGGCACCCCAGCTAAAATTCGCCGGCTATGACACGTTAATCGTCTCGGGGAAATCACCTTCCCCGGTCTATATCTACATCAATAACGACAAAGTGGAAATCCGTGATGCCAGCCATCTCTGGGGCAAAGACGTCTTCGAGACCCAGAGGCTGATACGGACCATAACCAAAAATAATGATATCCAGATTATGTGCATCGGCCCGGCTGGGGAAAACAAAGTCTACTACGCCTCTATCGAGCATGGCCCCGGCTGTAGTTTGAGCCGCACCGGCGTCGGCGCTGTTATGGGAGACAAAAACCTGAAAGCTATCGCCGTCCATGGCACCAAAGACGTGAATATCGCCAGACCGGAACAATTCTATGAACTATGTCAGGAAATCCTTGACCGGTCGGATAAAATTATTGAATATGAAGATAACGTGCAGCATAATGAGAGCTCTGGCCAGGCGGGAGGCAGTAAAAACCAGTTGCTACAACTGTCAGCAGAAATGCATCCGTTCGCCTCATACGGATGATGGGCAACCTATCTTTATCAAGTGCCGGTCATCATTCCGCTTTGTCCCCGCAGCCGATATCCAGGATTACGATTTCAATCTCCACTGTGTCTCTCTAGTACAAAGGAACGGTCTCGATAGCACTTCGGCGGCAGCCCTTTGCGCCTTTGCCATCGACCTGTATCAGAAGGGTATCCTGACCAAAGAGGACACTGACGGTCTGCACCTGGAATGGGGCAATCCGGAAGTCATTCCCGCCCTACTGGACAAGATTGTGCGCCGGGAGGGAATCGGTGATGTCCTGGCCAATGGCGTTTACCAGGCAGCCCAGCAGATTGGACGGGGGGCAGAACAATACGCCTACCATTTTAGGAAACTGGAGCCCCGTGGCCAGACGATGAAAATCGGCATGGCAGCCAGCTACCTGCTCAGCGACCGACGGGATAACAGCAAGTCTGGCGGTGTTAAGGGGCTGGATGGAGAGGGTGGGGAAGAAGGTGGTGGTGGAAAGGGAGGGCCGGCTGAGGCAATAAACCGCTCCTATCCAGCGGACTGGAAAAAATACATGAGCCTGCCAGGCGAACATAGCACCCTATCCGATTGCCTCGGCATCTGCTATTTCTGGCTAGGGACTCATGCTCATCCCCCGATGCGAGATTTGGACCAGGCGCAACTGGCCTTATACGCTACCGGGATGGACACGGACGAAGAGGGTATAAAACAATGTGTCCGTAGAGCCAGGGCTCTTATCCGGGCTTATAATTCCATCCTAGGAGAGAGAATGACAGCCGATGACCTGCCAGCTAAATTCTTCCATGACCCTGCCGGCATTCTTCCATCGGTGAATCGTGACGACCTGAGCAAAGCCATTGAAGAGACTAACCGAATAATGGGATATACCGCGGAAGGCATCCCCACAGAAAAGGCCCTGCATGAGCTCGGCCTGGACTATGTCGCCCGGGAGTTGGATAGAAGGGGGATTTTACCCAAACCAGTCTCTGTCCCAGTGACGTAAAAATATTAAATCAAATAAGGAGGTGACACTGTGGCTTATGCCGACAAAGTAGATGCTAGGTTTTTTGCAGTGGAACTGGTACTGAACTGGCTGGCCTTAAGTTTGGAATTCAACAAGACCCCCAAAGAACAGGCCCGGCTGGAGAAGTGCGTGTGGCGCAAAGGTGAGCTAATATTCAACTTTATTGAAGACAAGTTGAAAATCCGGAAAGGCAGCAGCCCCTATACCGTGGCCAAGAAGGTAGCCGACTATATTACCGAAACCGGCTACGCTAAAGTCGAAATTCACAAGGTCTCCGACACTGAATTATATCGTGACTGGTGGGAAGGGACGGTGATACGTCCGATGTTACAAAAGTACCGCCCCAAGGGTTTAAAGGTAACTCCTATGCCCGCTCCCGCCTTAATCTACGCCGCCCTGAAGAAACTATGTAACATGAAGGTAAAAGTCAGTGAAATTTCGAAAGCAGAGCAGGCGAAAGTCCCCAAAGGCGTGGAACGGCAGTTATGGACTCTTTCCCCCATCAAATAGCCTTGATGGAATAATTAGAAACGCTGGAAGAGATTGGTTCGTATCCGGGAGTTGTAAACAAGGAAACCCACAGTCAGTCTCTAAATTGAGTATCACTAATATTGCGGAGGAGGTAATATAATGCCCTATAAGCAAGCCAAGCAGGTTGATGCCGAATACTTCGCCCTGGAGGTGTACCTGAGCTGGGCGGCCGTCTGCGAGGAATTTACCAAGCCGGAGGAGATTGCCCGGCTGCTGAAAGCAAAGTGGCACAAGGGGGAGTTGGTCTTCGATGAACTCAAAGAGGAATTTAACATCCCGCGTGGCGCCGATGCCTATACGGTAGCCAAGGCTGTCGGCGACTATTTCGGCAGGGTTGGGTACGCCAAATTCAAATTTCTAAAGGTCTCCGATAACCAGGTCCTTTATGACCGTGCTGACATGGTCACCATGCCTGCCGTCAGAAAGGCACGCACACTGGGATGGAAGATAATCGCTCCCGAGCCATCGCATTCCCTGTTTGTCGGTGCCCTGAAGAAGGCAGCTAAGTCCAAACCGGAAATAATCAGTATACCACCACCGGAATGGTTAAAGTCGGGTGAGCCGGTGCCTGATGATATGGGGCGGGAGATGTGGCGTATTTCACCCCTTTAGCCGGGTGAGAAAGTCTTCTCACTACACAGATATTATTAAGAAAGAGGGCTGGCGGTTAGACCGTCAGCCCTCCGTCTTTTTGACGTCGCTCAGAAGGTTAAAAGCCCAGGCTCTTCTTAAGGGCAACATCAATCCAGATATACTTGGCTTGACCCTGGTATTCACCATAACCGGTCCCCTGTTCACCACTATAACCTTTCACCCACGGTTGATATGGGATATACTGGTAGGGTGATGGCATCGCGATGTACCAGGCCTGCTCCATAGCGTATTTGAACATCTCCTTCATCAGCGGCCAGGCTGCCGGTTCGTTAAGCATGTAAACATTAAGAACTTTCTCGCTCGTTTCAGCAATCTTCGGGTCTTTCATCTCCATCCAGCCGCCCGGCGTGCCCGCGGGGATGTTCCAATGTTCAAAAACATAAGGTAAATGACCGCTGAAGCGACCAAAGCCGGCCTGACTGATGGCTCTACCTTCTTGCATTGAGGTATAGACTGCATCCTCGACGACCCTGATGTCTACATCAACGCCTATCTTTAACAGATCGGCCTTGACCGCAGATAACAGGTCAATGTCACTCCTGTTGGAAATAGTTACTTGCATCTTGAAACCATTGGGATACCCGGCAGCCGCCAGCATCTGTTTGGCTTTCTCCGGCTGATATTTGTACATTTCCTGGACTGCCGCGGACTGTTCCGAGAGCGGGGTGTATATCCCCTTATTCTCTTTATAAGGTGCTACCGGGAAGACCATCATCTCCCCTTGCCCTCTAAAGTAGTCCCGCAGGATTGCTTCCCGGTCAATAGCCATCGCTAGCGCCTCGCGAACGCTCTTCTTGTACCAGGGCAGGTCTGGATTGTCCACCCGCAAACCAAGTGCAGACGGGCGGTAATCAAAAGTTCTCACGTATTTCAAATTCGGCCTGGTCTTGAGCAGGCTCTGCATGTCATCCTCGGATATCATCGTCCGGGAGATGTTGTCAACCTTGCCGGTGCGGAAACTGGCAATAATGGTGGACGTGTCCGTTATGCTGAGGTACTTGACCCCGTCCAGGTAGGGCAGTTTATTTTCCGGGAAAAACGGGTCAGACTGCCAGTAGTTGGGGTTCCTGACCATGGTGGCGCTGCTACCCGGGAGGTAGTCAACCAGCATATAAGGGCCGGTGCCTACCGAATTCCTCCAATCGAGCAAATCGCCGTATTTAGCGACTACTTCCTTAGCGATTAAGGTTACCCAGTCGGCGGTAACGAACAACAGCG
>JACPSA010000088.1 GCA_016193545.1 Chloroflexota bacterium | reverse complement strand
GCCAGCCCTCCGTCAGGACGGCGCACCGCAGTTACCATCGCCTTCTGCCCCCGCCTCATCACCCCCTCGATACCCGCCTGTCCCCCCCAATAAAATCGCTTCAACACAACAACCCCTTGATAAACAAAAGGGAGCGGCTTGATATACCGCTCCTAACCTTTTCTCGCCATGCCCGCTGCCGACCGCAGCCAAGAAATTCAGGATTTCATGCCATAGCGCCGCTTAAACCGCTCGACTCGCCCGGCAGTATCCAGCACCCTGCGCTCTCCGGTGAAAAAGGGATGACATTTGCTGCATAGCTCCACCTTCATCACCTTTCTGGTAGCCCCGGCCGTAAAAGTATTACCACAGGCACAAACTACCTGGGCATCAGGATAATATGGGGGATGAATCTTGTCTTTCATAGCATCTAGTTAGCGGAAACGCTAACTTTCTTTCGGTTATTACTGGTAGCTTCAAATTTAACCACACCGTTAATCAGAGCAAACAGAGTGTAATCCCGGCCGACACCCACGTTGTCACCGGGATGAATATGTGTCCCCCGCTGCCGGACAATGATAGTCCCGGCGTGGACATTTTCACCAGCGTACCTCTTGACACCTAGCCGCTTCGACTGGCTATCCCGGCCGTTATGAGTACGCCCGGCTCCCTTTTTATGTGCCACTTTCCGTCACCTCTTTCTTTTTACGCTGGCGGACCTTCTTGACTGGCTCGGCTTCCCCGACCCCCGGCCCGACTATCTTATCTATTGCTAGCCTGGTATAAAATTGGCGGTGCCCCGTCTTGCGGCGGGAACGCACCTTGGACTTATACCTGAAAACAATAACTTTCCCGGTTTTACCCTCGCCCTTAGCGGTAGCCATTACCCTGGCACCGTCGACAGTCGGCGTACCTACCGTTATCTTGCCGTCATCGTCAACGAGTAATACCTTATCCAGCTCAACAGTATCACCATCAGCCACAGCCAGACGTTCAACGTCAACGACCTGACCAGGTGTTACCTTATACTGCTTGCCACCGGTTTCAATGATAGCGTAAATCTTCAGTCACCTCAAATGGGAATTGTAGCAGTTGTTATAGTCGAGTGTCAAGCGCTAGGGAAGAGATTTTATCAACCTCACCCTCTTAACAAGAGCCTTGTATCAAAAGTGACGTTCTCCTGTCACCCTGAGCGTAGCGAAGGGTCTCAGGTCGAAGACTCTTCGAGGTGGCGGGGATTATCTTTGTATTGCCAGCCCCACCCTGAGATTCTTCGTCGTCCTTCAGCCGAAGGACTCCTCAGAATGACATTTGATACAAAGCCAAAGCCCTTAGCAAGGGAAGGGGTAAGGGAAGGGGTAAGGGGATAGGTTACTAAACAACCCAAATCGATGGCGGTTGACAAAGCTGAAAGCACGATATATATTTTCAGTTAAGCACTTAAGGAGGAGAAAATGGACAAAACCAAGTTTATCCTGGATGAAAAAGATATGCCCACCCGCTGGTATAATATCCTGCCTGACCTACCCGAGCCGCTGCCACCGGTCCTGCACCCGGGCACCGGCAAACCGGTAACGCCAGATGATATGGCGCCGCTGTTCCCCATGGACATTGTTATGCAGGAATTCAGTCCCGAGAGGTATATTGACATTCCGGAAGAGGTACAGGCCATCTACCGGATATGGAGGCCAACAGTGCTGCACCGCGCTTACCGGCTGGAAAAAGCCCTGGATACACCGGCCAAGATTTTCTACAAATATGAAGGAACCAGCCCGGCCGGGAGCCATAAACCGAACACGGCAGTAGCCCAGGCTTACTATAATAAGAAAGCAGGCGTCAAACGCCTGGCTACCGAGACTGGCGCCGGACAGTGGGGTAGTGCCCTGGCCCTCGGCTGCATGTACTTTGGCCTGGAATGCAAGGTCTATATGGTCAAGGTCAGCTATAATCAGAAACCATACCGACGCATCATGATGGAAACGTGGGGAGCCAAGTGCGTCGCCAGCCCCAGCACCGATACCAAGGCAGGCAGAGAAATACTGAGTAAAGACCCCAACTCTCCCGGCAGCCTGGGAATCGCCATCAGTGAGGCTGTCGAAGATGCGGTCACCACCAAGAATACCAAATATTCGATAGGTAGCGTCGCCAACCACGTCCTCCTGCATCAGACCGTTATCGGGCAGGAGACCAAGAAACAGATGGAGATGGCTGGTTTTTATCCGGACATCATTGTCGGCTGTATTGGCGGAGGCTCGAACTTCGCTGGAATGTTCCTGCCCTTTGTCAAGGATAAAATCGAGCGTAAAAAGCCCAACCTGCGCATCATCTGCGTCGAGCCTCAGAGCTGCCCGTCTCTGACTAAAGGCATATATGCTTATGACTTTGGTGATACAGTGGGAATGACTCCTCTATTCAAGATGTTTACCTTGGGTCATACCTTTATGCCACCACCGGTCCATGCCGGCGGACTGCGCTATCACGGCATGGCACCCATCATCTGTCATTTATATCGCCTGGGTCTGGTCGAGGCACAGGCAGTGCCGCAGGTGGCGACGTTTGAAGCCGGAGTAACCTTTGCCCGTACCGAAGGGTTTGTCAGTGCTCCGGAGACTAACCATGCCATCAGGGTGACCATTGACGAAGCCCTGAAGTGTAAACAGTCCGGCGAGTCGAAAGTCATACTGCTTGCCCACAGCGGGCACGGTTACTTCGATATGGCTGCCTACGAGTCTTACCTCTCAAACAAGTTACAGGACTACGACTACCCAGAGACAGAGGTCAAGAAAGCGCTGGCTTCATTACCTAAAGTGCCCGGAGCCTAAAGACAACACATTTAACATTAAACGAAATAGGGGGCGGGGAATCACACCCTGCCCCTTTTTTCGCCCCTTTTAGGTCCAGTGCGTGATACTAGATTAACTATGCCCCCCTCATAAAATTAACAATTAGTGTGTTATAATAAATTCACTATGAAAATTATGAAGATAAAATATTTAGCTGCTTCCCTTATCCTGATTCTTTTCCTGACACTGAGCGCCGGCTGTAGACTACTACCCAGCACCGGTACTTCACCACCACCATCACCGACCCCTGCTATCGCCGAGAATATCACCCAGCGTAATAGCGAGTTGACAATACCGATTTCGGAAAACCCATCCCCACCACTACCCAGCATTGCCGACGTTGTTACCAGAGTCAAACCATCAGTAGTCGCCATTAACACCGAGGTTACCACCGTTGATGTTTTCAATCGACCGTTTACGCAGGAGGGTGCCGGCTCGGGATGGATTATCAGAGCAGACGGCTACATTGTCACCAACAATCATGTAATCGAGGGGGCCAAGAACGTCAGCGTCACCCTTGATGATGGTAGGACTTTCCCGGTGGATGTGAAGACGATAGCCACCGATGCGTTAGCTGACTTAGCCATATTCAGAATTGACGCCACCGACCTGCCGGCACTTGATGTAGGGGATTCTACCAAATTGAGAATCGGCGATTGGGTAGTAGCCATCGGCAACTCACTCGGGCGTGGCACCAGAGCCACCGTAGGTATCGTCAGTCAACTGAGAGTATCGCTCCAGGTCGACCAGGGCCAGACACTGTATAATCTGCTTGAAACCAGCGCCGCCATCAACCCGGGAAACAGCGGTGGCCCCTTGGTCAATATGGCCGGACAGGTAATCGGTATCACCAGCGCTAAAATTTCAAGCATTGGTGTTGAAGCTACCGGTTACGCCATCAGCAGCCAGGAAGCAATGCCAATCATCCAGCAACTAATTAACACCGGTTATGCCACCCGCCCCTGGCTCGGGGTGGGTCTCTATACCGTAGACCAATTCGTCGTGCAGCGGTATGACCTGGCAGTCGATGAAGGAGTCCTTATTTTGAATGTGGCTGTTGGCAGTCCGGCTGACAAAGCTGGATTGAAAGCCGGTGATGTCATCGCTAAATTTGAGGGTCAGGAAATAACCGAGGTCGACAAACTAATCAGAGCCATACACACCGCCCGAGTGGGGCAAGAGGTAAAAATAACCTTCTGGCGGGGTAGTACCCAGAATACGGTTACGGCTATACTCGCCGAAAGTCCGCCGCCTCCGAAGTAAAACCCTGGGAAAATCCCCCCGTAGCTCTTTCATCGGCTCCGGTCGAGCTTCTTCACCCCCAGCACTACATCATAGCCGCCAAGTTTATAACCCTCAGTGAAAACGCCCTGTCCCTGTTTCGGGACTCCGGCAACAAGCTCCTGTGAGAGCGTCTCTTGCTTAACATAGTCGGCAAAGTCGGCCAGCACCCGTCCCACATAATCGTTGCCGTCATAGTAAGTAGTAATATAATCGGCAATATCAAATCCGGCCGAGCGGCGCAGCGTCTGTAACCGGTGTACAATCTCCCGCGCCATTCCCTCCGCCTGAAGCTCCGGAGAAATCTCAGTCAGCACCGCCACAGCGTAACTCCCCTCCGAACTAACAGAGTAACCCGGCTTATCCAGCTCGGCCACGCTACCAACAAATCCCAGGCTCTTGACATTAAGTTCTTCCAGAATTTGAGGCTTAGTCCGCTCCAAACTTTTTCGTTCCCCGTCACCAGCCACGCTAACGACAACCCCAGCTAAAGGCTGACGAACTTTGACCCCCGCCTGACTGCGGGCGGCCCGGCCCAGGCTGGATATTTTCATCGCCAGCCGGATATCAGACGACAGCTGCCGGTCAATCTTAGTCTCATCAGCTACCGGGAAGTCAGCCAGATGCACACTTTCCGGAACTCCGGGTGATACCGAACGAACCAGGTTCTGATATAACTCCTCAGCCAGGAATGGAGTGAACGGGGCCAGTAGCTTGGACAAAGTCACCAGACAGCGGTAAAGGGTGGTGTAGGCTGACAGTTTGTCAGTGTCATTCTCACTCTTCCAGAAACGCCGGCGACTACGGCGCACATACCAGTTAGAGAGATTATCGACAAAGGTGGCAATCGGCCAGGCCCCTGCCCTCGGGTCATATTTATCCAAAGCGGAATCGACATCTAGAATAAGCTGATTAAGCTCGGAGAGAATCCAAGCGTCAAGCTCCGATTGCACCGCCGAAACCTCTTTTACATCTGGAACAAAGTTATCTATATTAGCGTAGGTTACGAAGAAAGAATAGACATTCCATAGGGTCATCAGAAAACGCCGGGATATCTCAGAAATGGCAGCCTCCTCAAAGCGCATGGAGTTACCCATTGGTACGGCAGTAAAGAGATGCCAACGCAAGGCATCCGCCCCATATTTGTTAATCACCGTCCAGAGGTCAACCACATTACCTTTGGACTTACTCATCTTTTCACCTTTGGAATCAAGGATATGCCCGTGACAGATAACATTCCTATAGGAAGGTCGATCGAACAGCAAAGTAGAAATAGCATGTAAGCTATAAAACCAGCCGCGAGTCTGGTCAATCCCTTCACAAATATAGTCGGCTGGGAAACGACCGTCTTCAAGCAAGCTCTTGTTCTCAAAGGGATAATGATACTGGGCTAAGGGCATGGCTCCGGAATCAAACCACGCATCAATCACCTCCGACACCCGCCGCATCTGCGCGCCACAATGGGGACAACTAAAAGTTATCTCATCGACAAAGGGACGGTGTAAATCCAGAGATTCTAATGACAATCCGGTAATTCCCGCTTTCCCTTTTAAATTCTCGATACTACCCACGCACTCATAGCCCCCGCAGTACTGGCACTGCCAGACAGGCAAAGGTGTGCCCCAGTACCTCTCCCGCGAGAAAGCCCAGTCCACATTATTCTCAAGCCAGTCGCCAAAGCGGCCGTATTTGATGTGCTCCGGGTACCAGTTTATCTCAGCATTGCCAGAAATAAGCCTGTCTTTTACCGCCGTCGTTCTGATATACCAGGTCTGCTTAGCATAATAGAGGAGCGGCGTTCCGCAACGCCAGCAGAAGGGATAGGTATGACGAATCTTCTCACTGCGGTAGAGCAGTCCCCTATCGGCTAAATCCTGCAGCACCAGGGGGTCAGCATCTTTGACGAATTTACCAGAAAAGGGATAAGTACCAGTAATATTACCCTGCAAATCGACCATGTGGACGAAATCCAGTCCCTCAGCCTGCCCTGCATCATAATCAACCTCACCATAGGCCGGAGCCATGTGAACAATACCGGTGCCATCTTCCATGGAGACAAAATCGGTATCTATTACCTTATAGGTCAGATTTTTATCAGGCTTTTGCGTCTCGAGGGTAGTCCTTCGCTGAGTGATATCGTCTCCACCATGAGAAGCAACGAATCTTCTTCTCTCGACAGCAAACTTATGGGGGTTAAAGAGAGGCTCATACTCAATCCCGACCAAGTCGCTGCCATTTAACCTCTCGACCACCTTAACATCGTCAAGCCGGGTCGCCTGAAGTCGTGCTGATGCTAAAATGAGAAATTCGTCGTCCGTTTCCAGGACCACATACTCAGTATCAGCCGCTACCGCCAGGGCAGTATTACCCGGTAAAGTCCAGGGAGTAGTTGTCCAGGCTAAGAAATAGGCAGGTTTGTCTAAAGCGAAACCACCAATAGATTTACCGACGACCTTAAACTTTATGTAAACTGACGGGTCTTCGACATCGTCCTTATAGCCCAGAGCCACCTCATGAGAGCTGAGCGAAGTACCGCAGCGTGGGCAATGAGGCGTCACCCGGTAGCCCTGATACACCAGCCCTTTGTCCCACATCTGTTTTATCGCCCACCAGACGGTCTCGATATACTCTGTCTTCATAGTAATGTAGGCGTTATCCAGGTCAATCCAAAAGGCAACACGCTCAGTCATCGTTTCCCATTCTTTGATGTAGCTGAAAACGCTTTCCCGGCACTTCTGATTGAACCGTTCAATGCCGTATTCCTCAATCTGGGCTTTGCCGGAGAAGCCAAGCGCTTTTTCCACCTCAAGCTCAACTGGCAGTCCGTGGGTATCCCAGCCGCCAATACGCGGAGCGTAATAGCCCTTCATCGTTTTATAACGAGGGATAATATCCTTAAAAACACGGGGCATAACATGATGGATGCCCGGTCTGGCGTTAGCCGTTGGCGGTCCTTCATACAGCACAAAGCGCTGCGCACCCCGGCGCCTTTCCACGCTCTGCTCAAAGACATTATTCTCCCGCCAGAAAGCGAGTAACTTTTCTTCAACCTGCGGGAAATTGACTTTATTACTTACCGGCTGAAACACCGAGAAACTCCTCTAAATAAAAAACCATAGCTGGCAGATTATTACTGCCTGGGAATAATCATCACCTTACGAAAATCGCCCTCATCGATACTCTCGGTGGTAACATCGGGATGGTCGGCCAGTGTCAGATGGATGATGCGCCTCTCATAAGCCGGCATCGGCTCCATGGTAAAAGGCGTTCCCTTAGCTTTCACCTGTTCCGCCAAATTCCGGGCAAAAACCTGTAATGCCTGATAACGGCGTTGCTTATAGCCTTCCACATCGATAACTATCGGCACCCAGTTCTTTGTCTGGTGGCCGACGATAAGCCTGACGATATATTGCAGGCCGGCTAGAGTCTGCCCGCGCCGTCCAATCAGAATACCCAAGTCATCACCCTTGACATCAAGGGCAATGGCGGAAGCTTCTTCTCCCTCCTCAACAACGGACTGGCTCTGAGACTCAACCGAAGCCGTCAACCCCATCAGAGTAAGTAGCCTTTCCAGGATACTCCTGGCTGCCTCCGCAACATCACTCTGGTTCCCGGGTGCCGGCACTAATGGTTGCACCCTGACCACGGCCTCCTCGGCACCAAACCCCATAATACCGGACCTACCTTCTTTTACGACGATGACCTCCACCTCCTCCCGGCTTACGCCTAGTTGTTCTAAAGCCAGATGGATAGCTTCCTCCACGGTCTTGGCCTTTATCTCCAGACTTTCCATAGCCTGACCCCTCCTCTTGAGCAGTACCCGGCTCAACGATATCAGCGGTGACATCAGCACCACCAACATCAGCACCACCTGAAGGCGCCTCTTTCAGAGCGGGACGCTTCTTATTTTTTTCATCGACGGGCACTTTCTTAACTGCCCACGGGACAACCAAGCCACCCCACCCGGTAACAAGATACTGCATAACGATACTGATAACATTTGAAGCCACCCAGTAGAGAGCCAGTCCACTGGGAAAATTCAGGGTCAAAAAGGCAAACATCAGCGGCATCATCCACAGCATCATCTGGCTCTGAGCCTGCTGCTTGGGGTCGGCAGTGGGCGCTGTCATCATCTTCTGCTGCACCCACATCGTGCCTCCCACCAGAATCGGCAGGAGCAACCAGGCATCTGGCAGAGCCAGGTCTAACCAGAGAAAACGACTCTCCAGAGGCACCAGAGAAAAGACCTGCGGCCAGGAAGAGTACAGGTGCCCGGACAAGCTCAGAAAGTCCTCAGGGGTGATGGCTAACACGCGGATAATCGACTGGTAGAGAGCAATCCAGACCGGTAGCTGGAGAAGCATGGGGAGCAGGCAACCGGCCGGATTCATGCCCGACTCTTTGTACAGCTTCATCTGCTCTTTCGCCAGTTGCTGCCTGTCTTTAGCGTACTTCTTCCGAAGCTCAGCAATCTGGGTCTGCAGTGACTGCATGGCTTTACTCGCCCG
>JACPSA010000087.1 GCA_016193545.1 Chloroflexota bacterium | reverse complement strand
AAGAGGGGATGCTTACCCCAATAATTAGGGTTTCTAACAAAAGTGGCCGAACTTCCCTCAAGGTAATCTGTTATCATAAAAGGTCCAGTGCCAACATGATTTTTCCAGTCCAGCATGACGGTGTCCCCATATTTCTTGTACGTTTCTGGAGGATTGGTCATCTGAAACATGCCAAGAAGCACCTCTGCCATAAGGTAAGCTCCTTGTTCAAGTCCAGGTTGGCTTTTTAGAACAACAGTATATTTGTCAGCGGCTGTTATCGATACCGGCCTCTCCTGTGGGCGTGTCCTGGGCAATGCCCAGCTTTTAGGATGCTGATACATGCGTTCAAGAGAAAAGACGACGTCATCGGCAGTGAGTTCTCTTCCGTTTACTAAACGGCTAGCTTCGCTTGCTGGGTTAAGTGTCCATTTTACCCCCTTACGAATGTGGAAAACAAGGGTTTCATTATCAACAAATTCCCAACTATCCGCTAGCTTACCGACATAGTATTCTACTATGTCCACGCTGCCCCACCAGCTGACTTCTTCAGTACCGAGGGGACCTTTGAGGAAATCTCCGATGGTGAACCTTTCATGGGTTAACATAAGAGTCTCAGTATTGTAAGGGTGTTCCAAAGTAGCATCAAGACTTTGCACGTTCCGGTCTAGCGCTATTGTAAACACTCCGCCGTATCTAGGTTTCTCTACTTGTTTTTCCACCGCCGTCCCATCTATTTTCTTCAATGTAATCTTCACCATCTCTGTTCCAGGTGTTGTCGGGGCTGTCGGCGTCGTGGGTGCTGTTGGTAAGGTTGGTGCGGTCGGTGCCGTTGGTACTGTGGGCGCCGTCGGTGTTGTTGGTGTTGCCGGCGCTGCCGGTGCACAGGATGCCAGCACCAGGGATAATATTATCAAGCAACTCAATAATAACCAGACAATTCTCCTTTTCATTTCTTCCCTCCTTTTTAATTGAACCTTTTCTCTTCGAGAATATGACACAAAATTGATGCTTTAGACTATAATACTGCAATACAGTAATGTCAAGCCAAACTAGCTATTATTTAACGAAGCGAGCAAATTAGTATGTAAGCTAAAATATACAACAGTGATGAAATCGATAGACAATTAATCATATTACTGGAGCAGGATGCATGGCAAACCGGGAGACATTCCGACTTGTTGAGGCTGGCTTTCGGTTACACATTAGGCTTAAATCGTCTTGTTGCCGATTTCTGGTTGTGATAAGATGCGGTGAAAAAGAAGTATAAAAGGAGGCCCGATGCCATCTAGACTGAGCCGTCTAATATTGGTAGTGATTTTAGCATTTATCCTGTTGCCAGCAGCGGCTGCCTGTAAGGGTAGCGCAGAACAAGTTATGTCTGGCGAGATAAAAATTGAGGCTGGCGAGTTTTATTTTAAACCCGCAAACATTACAGTAAAGGCGGGAACACCGGTGAAATTCGTCGTCACCAATACCGGTAAGATAGAGCACAATTTCTCCTTCGAGGAACTGATAGCCAAGGGTATGACGTCTGCCCGAATAGGGCGTATCCTGCCGGGAATGACTGAGACTTTGGAGATAACCTTTGACCAAGCGGGCACTTATATCTTTGATTGTAGCATCCCGGGGCACGCTGATGCGGGGATGAAGGGTACCGTGAAAGTAGTGAGGTAGGATTTAGCTAACCAGATACAGGGTAGGGAAGATAAACACCCAGGCAACATCGACAAAGTGCCAGTATTTGACGATACCCTCCACAGCCCAGTAGTTCTCGGGGGTGAAGCGTCCCTTTTGTCCGGGCAAGACCAGTGTCAGCAGTGCCAGCAGACCAGTCAAGACGTGAAAGGCGTGAAACCCGGTCAGAGTAAAAAACACGGTACCGAAGCCACTGGCCGGGGGAAAGAAGCGGAAGCCCTCAGCCCACTCTATACCCACACCCACCAGGAACAGAATCCCCAGCCCTAAGGTGAAGAGAATATTGCGCCGGAAGAGCTTTTCATCGCCGTAGGCGATGGCTGACTCACCTCGGTAGGCGGTAAGGCTGCTCAGGAGCAGGATACCCGAGATGACGAATCCTAAGGGCTGGTTTAACTCGGTGGGTCGTTGAACCCCTTGCAGATAAAAGCGAACCACGAGTAAGGCAAGGAAGAGAAAGCTCTCGGAGAGGATAAACAGCCAGAGGCCGAGGCGCTTGATGGTCAATCGGTTAATCACAAGGGTTGTTGCTCTACTCATCATGCCTACTTTTTGGGTGCCAAAGCTGATTGATATGCATAAAGTAATACAGAATGGGCCAGGCTCCGACCAGCGCCAAAATAGTCAGGAAGGGCCAGACACCATTAGGGATGGTCGTCCCGACTAAATACTCGGCAATTTTGATGGCTATTAAGGCTCCCAGGACAATATATCCGAGGCGCAGCTTGCCTCTTAGTCCAGGTTCAGGCATCAGGACACCTCCTCTGGCGGCTGGGACGACATCGGTATCAAGGCATGACGGGAACCCGGAATGCCGTAGCCATAAGGTGAACCGACTATTTGCGGGATGGTAACGAAGTTTTCTTCCGGCGGTGGTGAACTGACCTGCCACTCCAGCGTCTGTGAATGCCATGGATTGGCTGGCGCTGGAGCCCCACGCCGGGCACTCACCACCAGGTTAATAAAGAAAAGAAGCATGGCGAGACCAGTCAAATAGCCACCAATAGTCGCCACCGTATTCATTGTCCCCAGTCCCAGGGCGGGGTCGTAGTCGGCAATCCTCCGCCGCATTCCGTTCAAGCCTAGCCAGAACATAGGCAGGTAGGTGACCAAAAAACCGACTGTCATCACTGTCCAGTAGCGTTTCCCCAGCCGTTCGTCAAGGAGCCGTCCCGTCACCTTGGGGAACCAGAAATGGATAGCCGCCATCATGGGAAAGACAAATCCACCGAAAAGGGTACTGTGGAAGTGCGCCACCACCCAGTAGGTATCGTGAATATAGAGGTCGACCGGTATGCCCCCGATGAGAAAGACAACGATAGCACTGATAACGAAGAGCATCGGTGTCTCCAGGTGAATCTTGCCCAGCCACATAGTTGCCAGCCAGGAGAAAATCTTTATCCCCGTCGGCACAGCTACGAGAAGAGTAGTGAACATGAAGGGAACCCTGAGCCATTCCTCCATGCCGGCAGCGAACATATGGTGCCCCCAGACTATCATACCGCCGAAAGCGATACCCAGGCTGGAAATAGCTACCGCTTTGTAACCGAAAAGAGGCTTCCGGGAAAAAACCGGGACTACCTCGCTGATGACACCCAGCCCGGGCAGAACAAAGATATATACCGCCGGGTGGGAATAGAACCAGAAGAGATGTTGGAAAAGAATAACATTGCCTCCCTTGTCCGGGTCAAAAAAGCCCAGCCCGGTGAGCCTCTCCAATAGCAACATCAGAAAGGCGATGCCGACAAACTGGGTAAAGACAAGCTGAAGCAGGGCGGTGGCTATCGTCGCCCAGATGAAGATGGGCATTCGGAAAAGGCTCATACCCGGCGCTCGCATCTTGAAGATAGTGGTCAGGAAGTTGATGCTCCCCAGAATGGAAGACCACCCTACTAAGTAGAAAGCGATGAGCATTAACTGCATACCCAGCGGCGCCCGGAGGCTCAGCGGCGGGTAAGCCGTCCAGCCGGTATCAAACCCCCCGGCTGGCAGGCTGAAAAGGAAAAGGAGGACCGCCGGTGGTGTCAGCCAGTAGGATATGGCGTTAAGGCGTGGGAAAGCCATGTCCCGGGCACCAATCATTAGCGGCACCAGGTAGTTCATCATCCCGGCGATACCGAGCAGCACACCGCTTAGCATCATAATCCCGTGGAGGCTGACGAGGGAGTTGTAGGTGTTGGGGCTGAGGAATTGAAGGCCGGGCTGGGAGGTCTCCAGGCGGGCGATTAACTGGTAGATGCCAGCGACAATGATGACCAGAAGGGAGGTGACCAGATACTGGATGCCGATGGTCTTATGATTGATATCGAAGCTGAGATAGCGGGCCCAATGGGGTTGAGTCGGCTCAGTAGCCTGGGGTTCTTCTGCCGCACGCCGACGAACCCATCCCAACCAGTATTTGAAGGCACCCAATCCTGCTAGGTAAAAGAGTATACCGACCACGGTGCCGACGGCGGTTACTGGTCCCGCTTTCCAGGCAGTAAGTCCCAGGGCGATACGCAGTAACATGGTAACACCCATGCCCAGCCCGCTGCCGGCCAACCCCACCACGATACCACGAATAATACCCAGCCTCCAGAAAGTCATTTCTGAAGCTCCTTAACCCAGGTTTCGAAATCGGCGGGCTCAACTACTATCACCGGAGCCTGCATCTGGGCATGACCCGTCCCGCAAAGCTCGGCACACCACACTTTGTAGCTCCCTAACCGGCTCGGGGTCAAGTGTAGCGTCGTCACCATTCCTGGCACGGCGTCTTCTTTGGTACGGAATGCGGGAACCCAGAAGGAGTGTATCACATCCAGCGAGCTGAGCCTGAGCAGGACAGGACGGTTCACCGGCAGCCTCAGTTCTTCAGATTCAAGTCCATATTGCGGGTATTCAAAGCGCCAGTCCCACTGGAAAGCGACAACCTTCACCTCTAGCTCAGCGGGCATGGCTCGACTGATATCGCCAAGCACCCGGGCCCCCTGGATTGCCAGGAAAAGAACAATTGCCAGTGGAATCAGGGTCCAGGCTACTTCCAAAGGAGAATAGTGCTCCAGAGGCGGGCCCTCCGCGCTGTCCCACTGGCGGTGGCGGAAAGCGAAGATGCTATAGATGAGAAATACCATGCAAAGGGCAAAGACAACCCCACCAATACCAAGTAACAAGCGTAATAAATGGTCGATAGGCTTGGCTTGAGTAGCAGCCTCGGTAGGGATAAAGTTGGTGTTCAGGAATATAACGACCAGTATCGCTGAGACGATAACAACTAAAATAGACGCCAGTACCAGGTGTTTATTTCGGCTCAACTTCGGCTACCTTCTCCTGAAACAACGGTGGTGATATGCTAGCCGCTTTCGATATGATTACTTTCCCTGCTAAATCGTTAGATAAGTATAGCCAAAAATATGGTCAAAAACAACACCGAAGTTGGTTAATGCGTAAACCATGGTAAAACAAAGAAAAGTGAAACGATAGCATTCAGCTCATTGATTAAGGAAGGTGGTAGCAGTTAACCCTAGCTCCTCAGAAATTTTATCAAAGCCTCAATTTCGGCGGGAGAAAGCGTATCCTTCCAGGCGGGCATTCCGCCGCGTCCGTTGGTAATGGTCTCCCTGATGTAGGTATCGCTTCGGCCCCGCTCCCGGAGAGCCTCTGCCTTCAAGGAGGGGCCAATAATACCCTCCCTATCAATTCCATGGCAGTGGTAGCAGTTTTGGAGAAAGATAGCCGCGGCGTCAATGGTTGGGGGTGGGGTAGTTGTCCCCCCGCAACCAACCAGAACCGCGGCTAATATTACCAGTAGAGCGAAAAACTTCAGGCTAAGCCCCTTTCTTATTTCAACTGCCGGATAATCTCCTTTGCCTTGTCCTGAAAGTAAGCCCAGACCTTTTTTCGTTATACTTGGCGCTAAGAATTGTTATAAGGTACGCCCTTTTTTTACCTCTGCCTTTATGAAATCAGCTACCCAGTAGGCAAGAGCCCCGGCAGGTTCGGTGCCGTTCCAGTGCCCGATATAAGGGAAAGCGGAGGGCCCAACAGCAAAGACATTAGGGGCATCATGCAGCTGGCAGTAACGGTTGACTACCGACCGCTTGGGGTCCTCGCCCATGATGGCACCGCCCGTCAGGTGAATGGTAGAGCTGGGAGAGGTCATTGTCTCACCCCCCCAAACCTTTTTTGCCCCTGCCTTTTGCATCATCTCCACAATCTTGCTCCGGATGAAAGCATGCATCTTGGTTACCTGCGGGTGCCAGTCGTGGGTCAGCCGGGGCACGGGCAGCCCGTCAGGGTCTTTGGTCACCGGGTCGAGGTCAATGAAATTCCGCTCCGAGGGAAAATCGGCTGGCTGGGCGCTCAGGCTTAAGATTTTCCGGCCTTCTTTGCGGATAAAGTCTTTACGCTCTTTACCCCAGGCGGGAACACCCGGCACCGAGAGCGTCGCGTAACCCATTGCCTGCCCGGCGCCATTTCCCCCGGTGATGATGGCTCCTTCAATGAACCCCAGGGCTTTATAGTCAAAGTCGTTGCTGCTCCAATCATCGATACCCACACCGGTTCCCGCCGGTATGGCGTAGGCCATCCACTCCTGGTCAAAGAGCCCGCTAACGCCGAAGTTGCCATGGCTTTGCAGGAACTTGCCGACCATGCCGTTGTTATTGCCGACACCATGAGGATGCTTGGGGCCTATTCCTAAGAGAAGCTGCTGGGCAGTGTGCCAGGCATGGCAGGTGATG
>JACPSA010000112.1 GCA_016193545.1 Chloroflexota bacterium | reverse complement strand
GAGGCAAGGGTATGTTGAAGAAATCATTTACCGTCCATGATTTGCCTATTTCCGAGCGACCGAGGGAGAGGCTGCAGAGGTTCGGGGCGGAAGCGCTGTCAACACCGGAAATTCTGGCTTTGATTCTGGGGCGTGGCATTGCCGGTGAATCGGTGACGGTAACTGTGCAGAGGTTGCTGAGCCAATTCGGCAGCCTCAACGGGATTGCCGGCGCCTCAGTAGAAGAGCTAGATGGGGTGAAGGGAATTGGCCTAGCTAAGGCGGCCCAGATTAAGGCTGTTTTTGAATTGGCGAGTCGGCTGGAGGGTTCTGCCGAGCTGGGCAAAAAGCTATCGCTTAAAGCCCCTGATGAGGTAGTGAATCTGGTGAGGGGTCGATTGCGGGGCAAAAAGAAAGAGCATTTTCTGGCGTTATTGCTTGATACCAGGGGGCGGGTGATAAAAATCGCTGAGATTTCAGTTGGCAGCCTGGATACCAGTATCGTTCATCCCCGGGAGGTATTTAAAGAGGCGATGTCAGCCAGTGCCGCTTCGGTGATTTTTGTACATAATCACCCCTCGGGGGATTGTCAACCTTCAGAGGATGACAAAAAAATGACCAAAAGATTAGTCGAGGCAGGTGAGATTGTCGGCATCGATGTATTAGACCACATTATCATCGGTGATAAAGATTACTTAAGTCTGAAAAGGGAAGGCCTGTTTTAAGTCTTGAGCAGATTTTGATAAAATCCTCTATATTTACTGTCTGGTCATCGTTAGTTCTTTCTATGGAGCCAGATTAGCAGGTTTATTTTAATTGTCTTCGGTTATTAGAGAGAGACCGGATGAGGTCGGGAAAGGATAGGAGTTAATCATAATGAGAGTGCGGAGAGAGAGTTTTGTGGTGCCGGCCTGTAGCCAGGCTTGCCCGGTAGGGATTGATGTTGCCCGCTACATTCGCTGTATTAAGGCCGGCCGGTATGATGAAGCGTTAGCCGTCAACCGTGAGAAACTGCCTCTGCCCGTAGTTTGTGCCAGCGCCTGTTTCGCTCCCTGTGAGGATGTCTGCAGCTACCGGCAGTTCGGCGACCCGATTGCGATAAGAGCATTAAAGCGGGCGGCCGTGGATAAAGGAGGTAACCTCTGGAAAAGCCGAAAGAAGGTCGCCCGAAAAACAGGCAAAAAAGTAGCTATCGTCGGTGCCGGGCCAGCGGGCCTCACAGTAGCATACTACCTGGCAAGTCTGGGGCATGAGGTACTCATTTATGACTCTTTTCCTGAACCGGGGGGCATGCTGCGTTATGGCATCCCCAAGTACCGGCTTCCCGAAAAAGAGCTTGACCGGGACATCAAGGAGATTTTAGACTTGGGGGTACAATTTAAAGCCAGTACGACCATCGGCAAAGAAGTTTCGTTCGATGAGCTTAAGCGGGGGTATAATGCCGTTTTCCTGGCATCGGGTGCCAGCAAGAGCGTTAAGCTTGATATCGAAGGTTCTGATAAATCGGGCGTCCTCTGGGGTTGGGAGTTCCTGCGTGATGTGGCTCTGGGTAAGAAATTTGCCTTTAAGGGTGATGTTACGGTAATCGGCGGAGGCAATGTAGCTATCGATGTCGCTCTTACCGCCCGCCGATTAGGGGCTGATAAAGTGTCTCTGGTCTGCCTGGAAAAAGAGACTGAAATGCCGGCTCATCAATGGGAGGTCGCTAGGGCCAGAGAGGAAGGCGTGACCATCTATAATTCCTGGGCGCCCAGAAAGATTAAAGGGAATAAAAGCGTCAGCGGTATCGAATTCACAAAATGCACATCCGTTTTTGATAAGACCGGCAAATTTAACCCGACCTACGATGAAGAGGTCACCATGACTTTGGAGACCAGATATGTAATTCTGGCTGTAGGGCAGATTCCAGACGTCAGCTTCCTCGGCGGTAACAGCCGGCTCAAGGTTACCGGTGCCCGGATTACGGTGAACGATAGTACACTGGCTACGGGTGAGACAGGGGTTTTTGCCGGGGGTGATGTGGTTGGCGGTCCGGCCTCGATTATTGGCGCGGTGGCTCAAGGCCGAAAAGCGGCGATATCGATAGATAAGTATCTAGGGGGCAAGGGGGTCATTGACGAGGAGTTGGCCGAACCTGAAGAGGAGGTCGAGCTGCCGGAGTTAGTCCGGGAGGTTAAGTCGCGGGTCAAGATGCCGCTTCTGGCAGTAAAGGATAGGGTCAGCAGTTTTACCCAGCTTGAGAAAGGCTTCAGCGAGAAGCAGGCGATTAAAGAGGCTGCACGTTGTCTTGCCTGTGACGCCAGGCGATTTGAGGTTACGGTTTATCCGGAGAACTGTAAGGAGTGCGGCTACTGTGTCGAGGTCTGTGGAATCGGTGTTCTGGCTCCGACCAATTATTTCAACAAAAAAGGGTACCGGCCGGTGGCGGTCAAGAGTTCTGAAAAATGCGTGGGGTGCCTGAAGTGTTTCTTTGCCTGCCCTGATTACGCCATCGATGTCAAAGAAATAACCGGTTTGAATGGGAGGAAGCCGTTGCCATGAAAAGATATTTGGAGACAGGTAATTTTGCTATCGCCGAAGCCGCCGTGCTGGCTGGCTGCCGTTTCTTTGCCGGCTATCCCATCACGCCGGCGACGGAGCTGGCGGAAGCAATGTCGAAAAGGTTGCCGGAAGTCGGCGGGTACTATCTTCAAGCCGAGGATGAATGTGCTGCCATGCACATGTGTATCGGCGGCGCCCTGGGTGGGATGAAAGTGATGACGGGCACTTCAGGTCCGGGTTTTATCCTCTACGCCGACCCGTATGGCTGGGCGCTAGCCAGTGAGATACCGATAGTCGTCCTTAATTCCGGGAGAGTTGGTCCGGTCAGCGGGATTACCGGCGCCCCCGGCCAGGGTGAGTTCTACAATGTCCGTTTTCCGACCCAGGGGGGAAATTACGAGACCATCGTTCTGGCGCCCAACAGCGCCCAGGAGGCTTTTTACCTTACTGTCGAAGCTTTCTACCTGGCGGAGCGCTTTAGAATGCCGGTGACTCTGCTGGCCGACCAGCTGGTCACTGACGGTATGGAGGATATCAGTGTGCCTGAGACCGATGCCGAAAAGGCACAGATGGGATTGAGATTCAAAGACAGAGAGATTAACTACGGTCCTGAGTTCTACCCGGCAGTAGATAAGATTGATATTCCACCGGTAGTCCTGGGACACAATACCGGTGCCCTCTGTTCTGATTGGACTCCTACCGAGGAGGGCTATGATACCGAGGAAGTAGAGGCCTGCCACAAACATGTCTACCGGCTGATATATAAAGTGAGAAACCATAAGGACCTCATCACCCGTTACGAAGCTTTTGCTCTGGACGATGACCCGGAATTGGTGGTCGTTTCTTTCGGGACGCCTTCCCGGGTGGTCAAGTCAGCGGTGAAAAAGGCACGGGAAACGGGTATGAAGGTGGGTGCCTTACGGCTTATTTCCCTGTGGCCTTTCCCCGATGAGCTTTTCTGGAGAAGAGCGACCTACCTGTCCGTAGAGTTGAACTATGATGGCCAACTGGTGCGCGAGATACAGCGTGCCTGTCCTAAAGACAGCCGGGTTCACTTCCTGGGACAATGCGGGGAGCTACCCGGTGTTCAGGAGCTGTTGACTGTCTTTCAGTCCCTTCTCGATGGGAAGACGATATCGCCGATTAACTGGCAGAGGGAGGCCTGGTGATGGATTATCTGGCGGAAAAGTATTTTAGAATCAGAAAGACCCCCAGTACCGCTTGTAGCGGCTGTGGCCTGGGCCAGACGCAGAAGATGTTGACCAAGGCTATCGATGACCTTGATTTAGGTATAGAAGATGTAATCTGGGCAACCTCTATCGGCTGTTCTGGCCGGCAGACATTTGCCATGTGGAAGGGTGATGGTCTGGCGGCAACACACGGCAGAATTTATGCCATGATGAGCGGCTTGACCCTGTCTCTACCGCCAGGAAAAAAAATTGTTTGCACTGTTGGTGATGGCGATGCTTTCGGCATTGGTTTGCAGCATCTGCTCAATGCCGCCAGACGTAATGTCGATGCTACCGTCGTCGTCTGCGACAACCTGGGCTACCAATCGACCGGTGGTCAATATTCCTGGACTACACCCGAGGGGTCGGTTACCGATAGTAGTCCTTACGGTATGTATGAACCGAACTGGATCCAGGATGGCAGAGATATCCTGAATATCATCCGTGAGGCTGGGGCTACTTTTCTGGCCAGGCATATGAGTATGGACGGCGAATACGGCCTGGAAAGCATGAGAAAGGCGTTACAGAACCGGGGGTTTTCTCTGGTACACGTGATTTTCCCATGTATTACCAATTATGCCAGTACTGCCCTGGGGACAAGGAATACCGTCAATATGTTCCGCTGGATTAAGAGCCGGGCGCGCCGCATGGATGAAACGCCGGATAAGGATACCATCTGGAGGACCGGCGTCTACTTCGATGCCAGCAACAGTCGGCCGGACTATGCCAGCGTTATCAAAGGTAAGGTTAAGGATATCGACCGCAGGAGCCTGGTGAAATGAAAGAGCGGACGGAGATACTGATAAGCGGATTCGGCGGACAGGGTATCGTCAGGCTGGGACAAATCATCGGTTTGGCGGCCATCAAACAACAGTACCGGGTTACCATGCTGAAAAGTCACGGTACCGAGCAAAGAGGTGGCTATGTGCGCGCTCAGGTAATTGTGTCCCGTGAGCCGATTGATAGTCCCATCGTCGAGGACCCCGACTATTTCTGCGCTTTCTCCACTCCGGCTTATCGTCGCCACGTCGACATGGTTAGTCAAGGGGTCATTTTTTATGACCCGAGCAGCACTGAAGTGGATGAGGAGAAAGTTAAGAAGATAACTCACTATTCGGTGGCGGCCCGGGATATCGCTATCGAAAAATTGGGTCAGGCTATTTATACCAATAGTGTGATGCTGGGGGCTATGGCCAGGAAGATGGAGATATTCGGTAAGGAGATACTCCTTGCGGCTATGCTGGATGTTGTCCCCAAGTTCAAAGAAGAAAACGCACGGGCTTTCGAAGCGGGTTACCAGCTTATTAAGTAGAGGTACTTGTCATCGGTACTATCAGGGATATCATTGATCGACAGGCTGAAAAACAACCGGACAAGCTGTTTCTCATTGCTCCCGAGCCGGGCTTGATGTTAACCTATCGCCAGTTGCAGCGCGATTCACAGTCTCTGGGAAAGCACCTGATTAAGATGGGTCTGGGTCGGGGGGACAAGGTTTCCTTTTTACTGCCTAACGGCTATCAGACGGCCAAGCTTTTTCTGGGAGTAATGTACTCGGGACTGGTAATTGCCCCAATCAACCTGTTGGCACAGCAGTCCCATCTGGAGTATGTTGTGGAGCACTCGGATACCAGAATTATTCTGGCGACCGAAGACCAGGGGGAAAGGCTGGAGACGGCGGTGAAGAAAGCGTCCCGGGCGATTCAGCTAAGCTTTATCGATGTCGACAGCGAGGCTATCTTTCCCGAAAAGGACCTGAGCGGAGTAAGCTTACCCGCAGTAAATGAGGATGATAATGCTCTGCTGCTTTACACTTCCGGGACCACCGGTTTACCCAAAGGGGTGGTCTTAACTCAGAAGAATGTGGTTACCGGAGGGGAATACACGACGATGGCACACCGGTTGACCGGAGCCGACCGGGCGCTCTGCTCACTACCTCTGTATCATATCAATGGCCAGATAGTCACTACGGTGACGCCGGTGGTTAGTGGTGGCAGCGTGGTTATGCCTCATCGCTTCCATACCAGCAATTTCTGGGAACTTATCAGCGAGTATAAATGTACCTGGTTCAGCGTGGTGCCTACTATTATGTCCTATCTTTTGGAGGCTACCGACCCTTACGGGCAGGACAAGAATCTCAATTTAAGTCAGCTCAGATTTGGGCGTTCGGCTTCGGCGCCTCTGCCGCCGCCATTGCAGAAAGAGTTTGAGAGCAAATTCAGGGTGCCTATCATCCAGACTATGGGTTTGACGGAGACGGCAGCGCCGGTCTTCTCCAATCCCATCGAGCCGGAAAAGGGCAAATATGGCTCTCCGGGTGTGCCGGTAGGTAATGAGGCTAAGGTAGTCGACCCCCGGGACGGACATAAACTGGCTCCGGGACAAATAGGTGAAATACTGGTCCGAGGGGACAATGTCATGAAGGAGTATTACAAGGCACCTGACCTCACTGACAGTGCTCTGGTGAATGGCTGGCTGCATACCGGTGACATGGGCTACCGGGATGAAGACGGCTTTTTTTTCATTACCGGCCGGCTCAAAGAGTTGATAATCAAAGGCGGAGAGAATATTGCGCCGGCGGAGATAGATACCGTACTGTATCAGCATGCCTGTATCTTAGAGGCGGCAGCGGTTGGCGTTCCGGATGATAGATACGGGCAGGAGATAGAGGCATTCGTGGTGTTAAAACCGGGAACACGGGCTACCGAGAAGGAAATCATCGACCTGTGCCGAAGAGAACTGGGTAAGTTCAAAACTCCCCGGCGGGTTTTATTCAGGGAATCCCTCCCCAAGGGGCCGTCTGGTAAGATTCAACGGCTCAAGCTGATAGAGTAACGTCTGCGAACGCGGATACTTTTTGTCAGTAAGCTGTTTTCAGCCTTATGAATTTGCGAAGACTGTATCATCGTTTTTTAACGGCGGCACGTGGTCTTAGATTGAATTTTTCGGCCACCTTCCGGAAACCGGTCAACGAACCTTCCAGGACCCTGTCGTCAACACAGTAAGATATCCGGAAATACCCCGGAGTGCCGAAGCCAACACCAGGAACGGTCAGTACCTTCCATTCCTTTAGCTCATCGACAAAAGCAACCTCATCTTCCAGAGGAGATTTGGGGAACATGTAGAAAGCACCCTGTGGCTTTATCAGGGAATATCCCATTTCAGTGAGATGCTTGTATAAGAAATCTCTCTTTTTCTGATACTCGGCGATGGAGACGGTCACATTTTGCAGGGGGGTTACCAGGCGTTGCAGTAGGGCCGGAGCATTGATAAACCCGAGAGTTCGGGTACAGAAGATAAATCCGTTCAGTAAGTCATCATGCTGTTTACATTCGGGGTGAACGGCGATATAGCCGATGCGTTCACCAGGTAGTGCCAGGTCCTTGGAGTGAGAGGTGACAACAATGGTCTGCTGATAGTGGTGTAAAGGCGAGGGATATTCCAGGCCGTCGTAGATAATCTTACGGTATGCCTCGTCACTGATGAGATACATTCCTGTCCCGTATTGGGCATCCTTCCGGCGTAGTAATTCCCCCAGTTGCTGCCAGAACTCACCGCTATAGACAACGCCGGTGGGGTTGTTGGGGGAGTTTATCAGGACCGCCTTAGTTTTGGGACCGATAGTATCTTCAAGAATATCGAGCCTGGGCATAAACTGTTCGTCTGTAGGTAAAACCCGGGTCACTCCATTGTGGTTGCTGATGTAGTTGCCGTACTCGACAAAGTAAGGGGCGAATAGAATGGCCTCTTCTCCCGGATTGAGTATTGTTTTCAGCACCACATTGAGGGCTCCGGCTGCCCCGCAGCTCATAATAACATCCTTCATCGTGAATTTGATGCCGGTCTCCAGCGAAAGCTGGGCGGCCACGGCTGTTCTGGTCTCACGGTAGCCGGCATTTTCCATATACCGATGCATTCCGCCCAGGGGATGCTCCGCCAGCTTCTTCAGTTCCTGGCGAAACTCCTCAGGAGGTTCCATCATCGGGTTGCCCAGCGAAAGGTCGAAAACATTGTCTTCCCCGTAGCGCTGCTTGAGGATTAAACCTTCATCGAACATTTTCCTGATTACCGACCCTGTCGTCATACTCTTGCGGATGTTTTCAGATATTGGCATTTCTTATCTCCTTTCTGCCTCGTTCAAATGCGCTAAGGTTAATTTGCCGGACTTTGTCTGGCAGGTGTTGCGAGATTTCATCCTGCCAGATACTAATCTTAAAGGGTATGAACGGTGAAGCGCAACCCAGCATAAACATGTTGAGTGTTCTGATATTGCCCAGTTCCTTGGCACGCTGGCTGCCGTTGACCAGATAGATGCGGTCTGCCTGTTGCTTGAGGATATTAAGCATCTCGTCATCACTGAGATACTGTTCCTCTCCTAGACTGACGGACAACGGCGGTAGTGCCAGATTATTAACGATAGCTATCCCTCTGGAGCGGAGATAGTGTCCCCACCTAGCTGCTTCAAGTTTTTCAAAGGCGAGCAGTATGTCGACTTCACCTTGTTTAATCAAAGGGGAGTGAACCTTTGAACCAATTCGTACGTGACTGATAACACTGCCTCCACGCTGGGACATACCGATGGTATCCGTTTTCTTAGTGTCATATCCGGCGGCGATGGCTGCCTGAGCAATTATATCACTGGTCAGAATAACTCCCTGACCACCCACTCCGGTAACCAGCATATCTAGCTTCTTCATGCCAATTCCTCAGCACCAGTCTCGGATTGCCTGCTTATTGCCTGCCGGGGGCAAAGTTGCTGGCAGATGGTACAGATATCGCCGACACATAAAGCCGTGTCGATAGTAATCCGTTCACTATCACTCTGGATGGCGGGACAGCCGATGAGGAGGCAGACATCGCACTGGTTGCATTTCTCATTATCGATGACTCTGGGCCCGGAGCGCTTTGGCACAAGCATCGAGCAGCTACCACGGACGATAATAACGGAAAGCTCGGTACTGTCCAGAGAACTCCTGACGCTGGCTCTCAGCGCCTTGAGATTGAAAGCATCGACTACCCTGACATTACTCACCCCGATGCCGCGGACTAGGCTTTCCAGTTCTACTTTAGTGGTTTCTTTACCCTGTGCCGAAATACCGGTGCCGGGGTGGTCTTGATGTCCGGTCATGGCGGTAGTACCGTTGTCCAGGATTATCAATGTTATTCGCCCGCTATTGTAGACAGCGTTGACCAGTCCGGTGATGCCGGCATGCATAAATGTGGAATCGCCGATAACGGCTACTACTTTACTACTTACCCCGGCCTTTTCCATGCCCAGCGCCAGGCCGATACTGGCACCCATACAGGCGGTGGTATCCAGAGCCAGCAGGGGAGGGTAGGCACCCAGGGTATAACAGCCGATATCTCCGGTGATGATTAGTTTCGATTCTTTGCTGGGTTTGCCTTTTGAGCCGGAAAGTTTGGAGCGCTGCCCGATGCTGCTGAGGACAAAGAATATGCCGCTGTGCGGACACCCCGGGCAGAGCAAGGGCGGGCGCTTGGCCAACTCGGTGGTTATGCCTATTTTCTCTCGGGCAGGTGCTTTGGGCAACCAGCCGGCACTACGACTGGCCTGTTCGATGATGTCCGGATTTAGCTCGCCGGCGCGTGGTATGAACTCCTTGCCGCTCACCTTGATGCCCATAGCCTGGATATTCTCCTGGAGAAATGGGTCGAGTTCCTCGATAACTACCAGCTTGTCTACCTGTGCGGCAAACTGGCGCAGTAAATTCTGAGGGAGAGGATAAGTCATACCTAGTTTAAGAAAAGAGGCTTGAGGTAGAGCGTCGATTGCGTACTGGTAGCTGACGCCGCTGGTCACCACGCCTAGTCGATGTTCTCCCCGGAGTATGTGGTTAGAGGGAAAGGTCTCAGAAAAGTCGGCCAGCTTGACCAGACGTTCCTCAACTAATTGGTGTCTGAGTCGGGCATAAGCCGGCAGCATAACATATTTGGCGACATTGTGCTGGAAGACCGCTTGACTGGCTGGTACGGCTCTGGTACGGTCTACCTTTACCACTGACTTGGAGTGGGAGATACGCGTGGTAGTGCGTACCAGCACCGGCGTATCGAACTTTTCGCTGATGTCAAAGGCGTAAGCCATAAATTCGTAGGCTTCCTGGCTATCAGCCGGTTCCAGCATGGGCACTTTGGCTAACTTGACATAATGTCGACTATCCTGTTCATTCTGTGAGCTATGTATTCCTGGGTCATCGGCGCAGACTACAACCATACCGGCGCTGACTCCGGTAGTCGCGGCGGCCATAAAGGCGTCGCTGGCAACGTTCAGCCCTACCTGTTTCAGGGACACCATGGCGCGGACTCCGGCATAAGCAGCGCCTAGCGCTACCTCCATGGCTGCCTGTTCATTGGTCGACCATTCGGCGTAGACATCATCATAGTCTGCCAGGGACTCCAGTATTTCGGTACTCGGGGTTCCGGGATAGGCGGCGGCTACCTTTACGCCGGCGTGGTAGGCTCCCAGAGCCAAGGCTTCATTTCCAGAGAGTAGTTTTATCATTTTTGTTATATTACAACATGACCTGCTTATCAGGCAAGCGCTAATGAGATGTTTCATAGCTCATAGCTTTAATTGAGGGAGAGTTTCTGTCTCTTTTGAATGGGAAATGGACTTGACGACCATACACGGTAAGTGTATTATTCTCCTAGGAGTGATGCGGGATTGAAATTGCCCCGGGTAATTGAGGAGTTATCCCGGCCCGTAAGATAGCTGAGGTGGGATACCATGATTGTCGAAATGAGAAAGGGTAGCACGGCAGAAGAGGTAGATGCTGTTGTGCAGAGAGCCAAATCACTGAAACTGGGAGTCCAGTTAAATGTTGGTACTGATAAAACGGTGGTTGCTGTACTGGGCAGTAATACCGGACAGTTGTCCACTGATATCTTTGCTGTGCTCCCTGGAGTGGAGAGTGTAACCCGGATTATGAAGCCTTACAAGTTGGCCTCACGGGAATTCAAACCCAAGGATACCCTGGTTTCCATTGGTGGAATCGAGGTTGGCGGCAAACGTATTGTAGTTATGGCCGGGCCCTGTGCTGTCGAGAGTAAAGAGCAGCTCATGGAGTCAGCCCAGATTGTGAAAGGGGCTGGGGCCGGTGTCCTGCGTGGTGGTGCTTTTAAGCCGCGTACCTCCCCTTTCAGCTTTCAGGGTCTGAAGAAAGAAGGGCTGGAGTTTCTGGCAATGGCCAGAGAAGAGTTTAAAATGCCGGTGGTCACTGAAGTGATGGATTCTCGTGAAGTTGGACTGGTGTCCAGTTATGCCGATATTCTGCAGGTCGGTTCCCGGAATATGCAGAATTTTAGCTTGCTGACGACTATTAGCCGGACCAAGGGGCCGGTGGTTCTGAAGCGTGGCTTTTCCTGTACGATTACCGAGTGGCTGACTGCGGCCGACTATCTGATGGCCAAGGGAAATACTCAGGTTATTCTGTGTGAAAGGGGCATCAGGACATTTGAGGATACGGCTCGCTTTTCTCTGGATATTTGTGCCATACCCGTACTGAAGAAAGCCAGTCACTTACCGGTGATTGTTGACCCCAGCCATGCTGCCGGTCACTATTCACTGGTGCCGGCGATAGCTAAAGCTGCGGTGGCGGCTGGTGCCGATGGGCTTCTTATTGAAGTCCATCCCAATCCTAAAGAAGCCCTGGTAGATGGATTACAGTCCCTGACACCTTCTGACTTCACTAGGTTGATGGGCGAGCTCAGGGTAATTGCTAAATCGGTGGGTAGATATATCTAATCGTGCTTTGTGCCTTCAATCTTTCAATGATACCGGTGCGACCCGGTGCGGAATCACCCTTGAGGCGACTCTGAAGTCTGAGAGACGTTTGTGTCAGGATTGTCTCTTGCCGGTATATGGTGAGAGACACAATTGTTTATTGGAAAGCGGAGGTTTTTGGTAATGGCAGATAATGGCCGGACACGGCGGCGAGTGTTGCATACGGCCGATGTGCATGTGATATCAGTCGGCGATAAGGCATGTCACAGCTTGGAGGCGTTGATTAGTCTAGCCATTAAGACTAATGTGGACTTAGTCATCATTGCCGGCGACCTTTTTGACTATAATCGGGTTGGCGATGATTTAGTCCGCTTTGTTGCCGAGCAGTTTCAGCGCTTGCCGATGCCGGTAGTTGTCCTCGCCGGTAACCATGATTGTCTGGCAGCAGATTCGGTCTTTGGCCGTACGGGCCTCTGGGAGAAGTGCACCAATATGCTAATTTTCAGGGCACCGCAAGGGGAAATTTTTGATTTGCCGGCTCTGGGAATACGGCTCTGGGGGAAACCTATTGCTACCTATGAGAATGATGTTTATCCCATGGTTGGTATACCTAAACCTGAAGAGGACGGGCACTGGAATATTGCCGTGGCTCACGGCCATTACGTTGGTGATGGGCCGCCCCTTTTCCCGAGCTATCATATCAAGAAGCAGGAAATTATCGGCTCGGGTTGGGATTATGTTGCTCTGGGGCATCACCCCGTTTTCGAGTGCGTTGATACCGCACCGGTGGTAGCCTGCTACGCCGGTTCGCCTTCTCTATCGGGTAACGTGGTGATTGTTGATTTTGCTGAGGATACCGGAGTGCAGATTAGCCGTCATTCGATATGGGAGAGTCAAGAGGGCTTAATATAAAATAGTTGAAACCCGGGACAGGATGTTGAAAGTAGATTTCACTAAATTAGATAGGGCGTTTAATCCCCGGTGTGTGGCAGTTGTCGGGGACAACTACCGCAGCGATTTCAGGTGGCTTCGCGCTCAAAGTAGTTTTAAGGGTAAACTTTATTCAGTTCAAGTTGTCCCTGAGGAAACCAAGGGTATCGAAGCCTTAGGGGTGAAAAACTATGCCAGTCTGCGGGATATTCCAGAGCCGGTAGACCTGGTGATTGTTTCCGTACCTCGGGCAGTGGCGCCGGCAATTTTAGAGGACTGTATCGCTAAAGACGCAGCCGCAGCTTTTTTCTTTACCTCAGGCTTTGCCGAGACGGATACTGAAGAAGGGATAAGGCTTGAGCGCCGCCTTAAGGAGAGAGCCGAGCAGGCAAATACTATGGCCAATACTTTCAGTCGAGAGATGCAAGTTCAGGGCATGGGTATCAACAAATCGGTAAGCTTTGGCAACGGGATAGTGCTTGATTCTACTGATTATCTGGAATATTTCGGCCGTGACCCGGAGATTAAGGTTATCGGCATGTATCTGGAAGGGGTTAAAGACGGGCGGCGGTTCCTTAAGGTGCTCAGGGAGGTATGCACCAGAAAGCCGGTGGTGATATTAAAGGGGGGGCGGACGGCAGAGGGGGGGCGGGCAATTGCTTCGCATACCGGGTCGCTGGCAGTACCACGGGCAATATGGGATGCGGTGGTAAAGCAGTGCGGGGCAATAAAAGTAAACAGTATTGAGGAACTTATTGATACGGTGAAGGCACTATTGTATCTGGCGCCGGTTCGTGGTGATAGGGTGGCGATAACCGGAGGCTCGGGAGGCCAATCGGTGGCTATCACTGATGTTTTTGCTGAAGCCGGGCTAAAGGTGCCTCTGCTTACTCAGCAGTCCTATGATGAACTAGCCACATTTTTCAGCCTGATTGGGGGGAGTTATCGTAATCCGGTAGATACCGGTAACTCCAACCGTAGGGAGATGAGGCGTATCATGGAGATTTTGGAGCGGGATGCCAATATAGATAACCTGGTGCTGCTGGTTACTGCCCGTTTCTGGGGTGGTCTCGAACAGATGGAAGCTCATATCAATGCTGCGGTTGATATCAGGCAGAAAACAGCCAAGCCGGTGCTGGCTATTATCTCTTACTCCTTCTCACCTGAGGAAGTGGAGCAAGCTAGAAATATCATTCAAAAATTTCAGGGTGGTGGTGTTCCCGCATTTATTGCTCTTGAGCGTGGTGCCAATGCTCTGAAAAACACTCTGGATTATTACCGCCTGAAAAACGGTGCCTGACTCTACTGTAGTTGAATTATTTCGACGTCAGCATGGCCTGAGTCTACTTTCAGCAGACCTACTGTGCCCGGTACCCGCTTATAATGGGGAAAAGTGGCGCTGCCCGGGTTGACCAGAAGAAGACCGTTCCTTCTCTCCAGTGTGCTGCTGTGGGTATGCCCATAAACAATGACATCAGGGTGGCCGTTGTTTTGCGAGTTTAACGTTTTGGGCAGTCCGTCAGGGCGAGGTAGTGAAGCCCAGAGCTTGTCGTGCATCAGGTGGATGGTAACACCCTCTATGGTCATAGCCTGGTGCCACTTTACCCGTTTGTCGTTTTTGATGGCAAATGGGTCATCATCGCCTTCCGAGGCTAATACCGGCGCGATAAGCTCAAGTTCGTCGAGCACCGCAGGAATGTAAATGTCTCCGGCATGCAGGATGAGTTCGACACCACGGAAGACCTCTTTCAGTTGCAGCGGGAGTTCCTTAGCGTGGTCGGGAATATGGGTATCTGAGATTAGTCCGATAAGCATTGTTAATAGCCTACCTGAATTTGGTTGCTTTGTCAAATTTGCTCTCCTAAGGTATATTTGCCTTTAATAATTGATACGCTCAACTACACACGGGCAACGAGTTTGTGTTATATTGTGATTATCTTCTGGCGGGTGAATTAAATGAAAAAAAGAAGTATGCATATATTGTTTTCAGCAATACTGTTGGCTGCTCTGCTGCTGTTGTCCGCTGGTTGTCAACTCGGGCAAGAAAATGCGCCGAACCCGGTTAGCACGGGAACTACTACTCTTAACCTTTCTGGCATTGACCCGCTGACGCTGGACCCGGCGGTTTCCGGTGAAGCCACCTCACATCAGTACATCGTGCAGATATTCAGTGGTCTGGTGCGTCTTGATGATAATCTGGAGCCAGCCCCGGATATCGCCCGGGATTGGCGGGTCAGCGATGATGGCAAAACTTATACCTTCAATTTGCGCCGGGGCGTTAAGTTCCATGATGGTCGGGAGGTTAAGGCGGCAGACTTCAAGTATTCCTGGGAGCGTGCCAGCGACCCGGCTACCGGCTCCATGACGGCAGCCACTTATCTTGGTGATATCGTCGGTGTCAGGGATGTCCTGGCGGGCAAGAGTAAAGAGATTAGAGGCGTCAGGGTTACGGCTGATTACACCATTGAGGTAACGATTGATGCCCCCAAGTCTTATTTCTTATCTAAACTGACTTATCCCACCGCTTTTGTGGTGGATAGAGCTAATGTGGCTTCAGGCGGTGAGTGGTGGCGTAGTCCCAATGGTACCGGTGCCTTCAAGCTCAAAGAATGGCGGGAAAGTGATTCGCTGGTTCTGGAAAGAAATGAGCTTTATTACGGAAACATGGCAAAGGTTAGCTCTGTTGTCTTTCACCTTCTGGCCGGTGTGCCGATGAATATGTATGAGACCGGTCAAATCGATGTCGCCAGTGTCGGTATCGATTACATTGACAAGGTGGCTGATAAAGCCGGCCCCTTCTTCCGGGATTTGGTTATCGTCCCCGAACTCAGTTTTTTTTACATCGGCTTTAATGCTACCAAACCGCCATTCGATGATGCTAATATTCGCCGTGCCTTTTCTCAAGCGATAGATAAAGATAAACTGGTCTCCCTGATATTCAGGGATATGATGCAGCGTGCGGACGGCATCTTGCCGCCCGGTATGCCCGGTTTCAATAAAGGTCTGTCAGGGCTGAGTTATGATGTGAGCAAGGCTAAGCAGTTGATTAAAGAATCCAGGTACGGTGATGTCTCTAAACTGCCACCCATCACTATTACTACCAGCGGTTATGGTGGTTTAGTATCGAACGAACTGGAAGCCATGGTTTACCAGTGGCGGCAGAATCTGGGGGTGGAGGTAAAAGTTAGGCAGCTGGAGCCACAGCGGTTCATCTATTCTCTTAAAGAAGAGAAAGACGAGATGTTCGATATGGGGTGGATTGCCGACTACCCGCACCCGCAGGATTTTCTGGATATCCTCTTTCGTAGCGGGGCGGATAATAACTATGGGGGATATGGTAATCCGGAGGTCGATGCTCTGCTGGAGAAGGCTAATGTGGAGTTGAATACTGAGCGGAGTCTGTCTTTGTACCAGCAAGCCGAGCAGAGGCTGGTTGAGGATGCGGCAGCTTTGCCATTATCGTTCGGCAAAAATTATGTCCTGGTCAAGCCTTATGTCGAGGGCTACCGGGTTACGCCGATGGGTTTTGCCCTGCTGAACGAGGTCTCGGTTAAGCCTCACTAGTATCACGTTCTCTTAAACAGATTTCAACATCGTTTTCTCTCCCCTTGTGGGAGAGATGAAAGTGAGGGGTAATAATGGCACCATCACCCTGACCCTCTCCCCTCGAGGGAGAGGGAACTCAAAGCCCCTTAAGATACTTAAAAGTAGGAGAAGGGATAATGAAATCTGTAGTCTATATCACCAGAAAAATATTCCCGGAAGCGATAGATATCATCGGCAAAGTGGCTGAAATCAAGCTCTGGGAGAGTGAATCGGCAATACCCTACGGCACATTATTGGAGCAGGTTAGAGAAATAGACGGATTGCTCTGCATGCTCTCCGATAAAGTCGATGCTGCCGTTCTCGATGCTGCCCCCCGACTTAAAGTGGTCAGTAACTACGCCGTAGGCTACGATAATATCAACGTGGCTAAGGCTACGGAAAAGGGTATTCCGGTGGGGAATACGCCGGGCGTGCTCTCGGAGACGACGGCCGACCTTGCCTTCGCCTTGCGGATGGCGGCCGCTAGGCGTATTGCTGAGGCGGATAGATATACCCGGAACGGACTCTGGAAAACAACCGCCAACCCCGGGCTGATGATTGGCCAGGATGTTCACCACAGCACCCTGGGGATTATCGGCATGGGTAGAATCGGCGCGGAGATGGCCCGGAGGGGTAAAGGCTTCCAGATGCATGTCCTTTACCATAACAGGAATAGACGCCAGGATATCGAAAGGGAGCTGGGAGTGGAATATGTTGCCACTCTGCCGGAGCTGCTCTCTAGGTCTGATTTTGTCAGTCTTCATGTGCCGCTAACGGAAGATACCCGGAAATTGATTGGCGCGGCGGAACTGGCGATGATGAAACCGACGGCTATCCTGGTGAATACGGCACGCGGGCAGGTGGTCGACCAGAAGGCATTATATCAGGCATTGAAGTCAGGAAAGATAGCCGCGGCGGGAATCGATGTTTACGAGGTCGAGCCGGTAGCCGCCGATGACCCACTGCTTACCCTGGATAATGTCGTTTTTGCGCCCCATATCGGCAGCGCCAGCCTGGCAACCAGGACGAAAATGGCGGTCATGGCGGCGGAAAACCTGGTTGCCGGCTTACAGGGCAAGAAGCTGCCTAACTGCGTTAACCCCGAGGTCTATAAGTGGGGCAAGGGGTAGTTGAAGCAGGGTATACACCCAAAGATTGTTCAGGAAAGTCTATATTGTTATTGCGTAATTACTAAGTCCCTATTTAGTTATATAGAATAATAAAGGAGGGACAAAATTGACTGAGGTATGGCATATAAGTAGTTCTTTATTGTCACAGCCAGCAAAAGAGGTATTGTCTGCTTTAATATCTGATGATAAAAAGAACTATGAAAAAGCTGAACAAGAATTTAGCGATGACCTTAAATTATTGGATGATGCCCTGGCATTATACATATCTGCTATACAGGGTGCTTACACTGTAAAGGAACGATGGCAACACCAATCTACAACTGAAGCACCTATTATTCTTCTGTCCTCAGTTCTAAATATTCTTCTGTTGATAAGGCACGCGATATTACTAGGTTATTTCTCTGAAACCCCTGCCTTATTTAGGAATTGCCATGAAAGGATAACTAGAAGTTATTTATTTTGGCTAAATGAATCCGAGGCAAGCAGATTCTTATCGGGAAAACCCCGGACGCAAGAAGAGATAGACGACAAGCTATCAGCTTTAGGCGAACCAAAGGAAAAGGGGAAAAGGGCAGCATATATTGCGCTACGAAAACAGTACAAACACCAGTCAGAAATGACCCATCCCACTCTCGCTAGTTTCAAATTTCGGTATGGGGACATTGAACCCGATAAACTTAAAGAAAAAATCCTTGATTCTCCTATTTTGGGAGGTTTCTTATCTAATGATTTATTTAAGCCAGTCGTCTATAGTGCACTTCAAATAACTTTATTTGCCATCTCCATCATCAAATTAATATTCGTAGACTCCTCTGGTTCATACGAAGATGATTACAAAAAGATATTGGAGCAGTACAATGAATGGATAAAGAAAATTTCTCCAAAGATGGTT
>JACPSA010000111.1 GCA_016193545.1 Chloroflexota bacterium | reverse complement strand
TGATGCCTTCTGCCGCTTTCTGCGCCCAGGCTTCCTCACCCAGGTCACGGCATTGGCGGTCGTAGCCCGGCGGCTGTTTACGCCTGACCTGCTCTGCCCGCATCTCAGCCAGGCGCTGCGGCGAACAGTAGCAATAGTAGGCATCCCCCTGTGAAACCAGGCGCTCGGCGGCATAACGGTATAGCTCCAGGCGCTGCGACTGAAAATAGGGACCGTACTGTCCGCCCGCCCCAGGCCCCTCGTCCCAGTCCAGCCCCAGCCAGCGGAGGCTGTCCAGAATCGCCTCTACCGCCCCCTCAACCTTGCGGGCGGTATCAGTATCCTCGATACGGACAATAAAGCTACCCTTATTATGCCGGGCAAAGAGCCAGGCAAACAGGGCGCTCCGGATATTGCCCACATGGGGGAAGCCGGTGGGGCTGGGGGCATAACGGGTGCGAACTGAGTTAGGCATTCTTTAAATTCCTTCTCCCCATTCTACCACCCCACCCACCAAGATTCTAGCCGTTAGCTTAGACCACATCCCCCTCTCTTTTCAGGAAAGAAACGAATAGATTTAGTTACCTCGCTGATGTATACTAATAATCGAGGAAGGGTTGCTATGGAACAGATGTTTGAAACCACTATCGAAAAACGCGACAAGTGGTACATCGGCTGGGTGGATGCTGTCCCCGGCGCTTTCAGTCAGGGGAGGACGATTAAAGAGGTAGAGGAAAACCTCAAAGAAGCAGTCCAGCTCATACTCGAAAGCCAGCGGGAAATGAGAGACAAAGGGTCACGTGGGGGAACCCTGAGAAGAACGATTCAGGTCCGCTCATCCCGTACTTGCGCGTCAGATCGGCAACCGACGCCCCGGCCTCTCCCTCTTTGAGAACCTGAATAATCTGCTCTTCCGTGTACTTCTTCCGTTTCATTTCGAGTCCTCCCTTTCGCTATATTCTAGTGGAGAACTCTAAGACGCACTGGCATTATTTACGGGGGTAAGGTCAAGACGACTGAAGGTTCGAGGTTATTGGGTGCTCTGGAACGAGTGCACAAAGGTGTGGGGATTAGAGTGCGGGCTGGCATTTGGGGCAGAAGTAGGTGCCCCGGTGGCGTACCGCTATCCGTTCGATAGGAGTGCCGCAGACAGGACAGGATTTACCCCGGGCGTGGGCAACCTTGAATTCATCGTGGGCGGTCCCCCGTGTGCCGTCGGGACGGAAGTAGGTATTCGTGCTGGCCCCCTTCTTGCTGATACCCGCCCGTAATACCCGGCGGATGGCACTGTGGAGACGCTTTATTTCTTCCGGTGATAGGCTGTTTCCTGGCCTTAACGGGTGAATTTTAGCGGCAAAGAGGGCTTCATCGGCATACATGTTGCCGATGCCGGCAATTAAGTTCTGGTCGCAGAGCAGCGCCTTTATCGGGGCGGTGCGCTTACCCAGGAGCCGACCTAGTAGTTGGGGAGTAAAATCAGCTCCCAACGGTTCCGGGCCGAGCTTGCCGACGATACTATTCTTGTCCTTGACTAGGCGCATGATGCCGAATTTACGCGGGTCGCGGAAGAATATATTGGTGTCATTGTCCAGATGAATGATGGCCCGGGTGTAGGAGGGTGGCTCTGCAGATTCCTGCCCGATAATCAGAGAGCCGGTCATTTTGAGATGGATATTTAATAAATCACCGCTGCTCAGGCTGAGAAATAGATATTTGCCATGCCGGCTGATGCCGGTTATTTTTTGCCCGATAGTATGGGAGCGGAATTCGGCCAGGAAGGGCTGGCGGACCATCCCTTCCCAGAGCAGGGTTACGCCAGTAATACGGCGCCCGATAACATAGGGCGATAGCTCGTTCTTTACTGTCTCTACTTCAGGAAGTTCCGGCATCTAAATTATCCTCTCTAAGATACATCGCAAGATATAGCCAAAGAGGCATGTTCGACATGGAATTTATTCCTACCTTACCCCCTTAATCCCCCTCTCCTTTGAAGGAGAGGGGGAGGGAATTTTAGGGAGGGGGCAAAGCCCCTCCCTTATCTTTACTTCCCCTTCCCTTATTTAAGGGAAGGGGTTAGGGGATAGGTTACATTCTAAGTTATTCCAGTTCTCCCCAGTTCCGGCCTTTCTTGATGTCTACCTTAATCGGGATGCTGAGCGCAAGGGCGGAAGACATTGTGTGCGGGACTAGCTGGCACATCTCCTCCATTTCTGCCGCCGGGACTTCGAAGAGAAGCTCATCATGTACCTGAAGCAGCATCTTGCTCTTTAGCCGGCGTTTGACCATCTCCCGGTACAGGTTGACCATGGCTATCTTGATGATATCGGCTGATGTGCCCTGCACCGGCATATTGATGGCCATGCGTTCGGCGGCTTCCCTGACCTGCCGGTTGGTCGAGTTGATTTCAGGAATCGAGCGTCTCCTGCCCAGCAGGGTTTGAACATAGCCCTTGTCCCGGGCCAGTTGTTTGGTGGATTCCAGGTATTGTTTGACGCCGGCGTATTTCTCAAAATAGGCTGAGATGAACTGGTTAGCCTGTTCTCGGGATAACTCGGTGGCCTGTTCCAGTCCGTAGTCGCTCATGCCGTAGATGACGCCGAAGTTGACCGTTTTCGCCAGGCGGCGCATGTCGGCGGTTACCTTTGCCGGAGCCACGGCGAAGAGCTGGGTGGCTGTGGCGGTGTGAATGTCCTCATCGTGGTTAAAAGCCGCCAGTAGCCCCGGGTCCTGGGACAGGTGAGCCAGGACACGGAGGTCAATCTGTGAGTAGTCGGCGCTAAGGAGGTATGAGTCGGCTGGTACCACAAATGCCTGCCTGACCTGTTTACCTTCATCATCGCGTACCGGTATATTCTGCAGATTGGGGTCGCTGGAGGAGAGACGGCCCGTGGTCGTTCTCGTCTGGTTAAAGCTGGTATGTACCCGTCCCGTCCTGGGGTTTATCAGGCCGGGCAGGGCATCGATATAGGTCGACTTGAGTTTGGCCAACTGGCGGTAATCTAAAATAAGCTCTATTATGGGGTGGATGCCGCGCAGCTCCTCCAGTATGGCGGCTCCGGTAGAATAGTTGCCCTTTCTTTTTTTTTGGGCGGGCAGTTTCATCTCCTCGAACAGGACGGAGGATAATTGCTGGGGAGAGTTAATATTGAACTGGTGGCCGACGTTATTGTATATTTCGGTTTCCAGCTTGCGTAACTGTGTTCCCAGGCGGTGTGACATCTGCATCAATAAGTCGGTATCCAGGGCGATGCCGTTCATTTCCATATGGATAAGCACCGGCACCAGTGGCATTTCAACCTCAGCGAATAAGCGCCACAGCCCGGACTGGTGCAACTCAGGATTGAGCAGTTCAGTCAGTTGTCCGGTCCTGTCAGCGTCAGCACAGGCATAGTCGGCCGCTCGTTTTATTTCAATCTGGGACATAGAGAGCTGTTTGGTCCCGCTGCCGATAAGGTCGGTAATCGGCGTCATTTCAACGCCCAGCCGGCTGAAGGCAAGGGCTTTCAAGCCTAAAGATTTCTCACTGAGCAGGTAGGCGCCAATCATGGTGTCAAAGGTCACGTTATTGACGGTTACGCCGTACTGAGCCAGTATGGTCATATCATACTTGCCGTTGTGGGTGAACTTGTCCAGCGTGGTGTCTTCAAAGATGGGCTTGAGACTATGAATGACAGATTCCAGGGGCAGTTGTTCCACCTCGCCCCAGCCGACATGTCCCACTGGTATGTAATAAGACTCGCCGGGAACCGGCGATAGCGATATGCCGACTAGTTGTGCCGACATAACGTTCAGGCTGGTGGTCTCGGTGTCAAAGGCAAAAGATTTAACTGCTGACAGGCGGCCGAGGAGTTCATCGAGGGCTGTGGTGCTATTAACAATATGATACTCCCGCCGGGGGACCTCCTTAGTTTTGGTCTGGGCGGTCGATGCTGGTATTACCTCTTCTATTTCGGTCAGTTTGTCTAAGAGGCTAAAAAACTCAAGCTCACGGAAAAGCTCAATTACTTTATTCCGGTCATAATGGCTAAGCTGACAACTATCCAGGTTGAGGGTAACCGGCATCTGGGTAATGATAGTCGCCAGCTCTTTGCTCTGGCGGGCGGCGGCTTCATTTTCACGCAGTTGCGCCTGAAGTTTAGCCGGGGTTACCTCCTCGATATGGGCGTAGATTTGCTCTATCGTGCCGAATTTCTGGATGAGCTTGGCGGCGGTTTTTTCACCGATGCCGGGGACGCCGGGGATATTATCGGATGGGTCGCCCTTAAGTGCTTTGAAATCAGCAAAATGTTCGGGCGTAACGCCGTATTTCTGTTTCACGGCGGCTTCATCATATAGGTCGGTGTCGCTGAATGTTCCCCGCGGTTTCGGGTAGAGTACCCTGACCCGGGGTGATACCAGTTGCATCGCATCGGCATCACCGCTGACGATGATAGTATCGATGTCCTGCTGGCTGGCCTGGTGGCTGAGGGTACCTAAAATATCGTCGGCTTCGTAGCCATCGAGCTCGAAGATAGGGATGTGAAAGGCTTCGACCAACTGCCTTACCCGTCCCAGTTGATTGACCAGTTCCGTGGGAGTGGGTGGGCGCTGCGCCTTATACTGGTCAGATATCTGGTGCCGGAAGGTGGGGGCCTTGGTATCGAAGGCGATGGCGTAGCAGGTGGGCTTCAGTTCTTTTATCGCTTTGAGCAGCATCAGGGCGAAGATGTAAACGGCGCTGACTACCTCGCCGGTTTTACGTACTGTGAGCGGACTACTGCTGGCGAAGGCATGGAAAGCGCGGTGGATGACATTGTTGCCATCGAACAGCACCAGCAGTGGCTTTTTCATGATGCCATTATAACAGAGTAAGAGGATTTAGGTTAGTCAAGGTGGGCTTTTCCGGGGTTCATTTCTTGTCATTGCGAGGAGCACATTCGCTTCGCTCAGTGTAAACTCCGCGACGAAGCAATCCGTCTTACCACAGAACTCACGGATTCATCCTGAACGGTTTCACCGTGAACGGATTGCTTCGCTTCGCTCGCAATGACGACACAACCAAAAGCAACCAGAGCCTTTTGGCAGCTTTAAGAAGCAGGTATTATTTTACAATGGGCAGTTTCGCTGCCTCCCAGGCAACTATACCGCCGCCGATATCATAAATTTTCTGGAAGCCAAGCTCGACCATCATTTCCTGTGCCTTTCCGCTGCGGTTGCCGCTGTGGCAATAGATGAGGTAGGTCTTATTCTTATCGAGCTGGTTAATTTTGTCCCAGAAGTTCGTAGCGTAGAAGTCGATGTCGATGGCATTGGCGATATGCCCATCGACAAATTCTGATGGTGTTCTAACATCGATAATGACAAAATCAGGGTTGTTCCGGTTGTCCTGTATCAGCGTAGAGGCTTTCTGTGGAGAGATAATTTGAGCTGTGGTGCTCCGGGCACAGCTAACTGTCAGCATCATCCCGACAAGTAATGACAGTGCCAGAGCTACAAAATACTTTAGCTTATTCTTTGCCATGATTGTCTTTTCCTTTTTAAGGTATAG
>JACPSA010000012.1 GCA_016193545.1 Chloroflexota bacterium | reverse complement strand
AGGGGGTTTTCAGGCGCGAGCAAAACATCGGAGCCCCAGGCTATCTGCAACAGCGGGTGATAATTGGCAAAAGCGGCATAGAAGCCGTAAGTAAGCAGATAGTTACCTATAACAATGTCAGGCTTAATCTTCCTGACCAGCGCTGGTGTCATCAACGAAGCTAGCGGAAATGCCACCAAAGAACTCGGGAAAGGCATGCGGTGCAGCGTGACACCCGGCAAAGGCAACAAGTCACCCTTTTGAAACGAAAGTAGATGCACGTCATTCCCCTGCTTAACTAGCTCTGCAAGTATCTTGTGGTCATGGACACTTATTCCTTTGTTCAGGTAGCAGATTTTCATCTCCTGGTGCCTTCACCGTAGCGTTCCACGAAAGATACCATAAAATCGGTTACATCGATGTTTTCTTCAAGCAGCCGCTGTCTTTTCTCACGCCATCGTTCTTTAAGGTCCGGTTTTTGCATAAGCTCAACTGCTTTGTTGATTGCGTCAGCGTAGTCAGAATAGCTAAACAACAAGCCGTATTTTTGTTCAAGTTCATTAAGGTTACCCATCTTTCCCGCCAAGGATGAAACATAGATGGCCGGAGTCCCCAGAACCGCACTCTCAACAGGAACAGCGGCACCGTCACTGACGCACAAAGATGCGTAATACAGCAGGTCATGCAGCTTATCAGGAGAAACTTTTAGCCTGTACCTTTCCAACTCTTCAGGCAGTACCGTCTGAGAAGAGATAAACAATCGTCCATATTTCTCAAGTGCCTGGACCCATTCCATCTTATTATCGATACCGTGATGACCAATGTCATGAATGGCTGTCCAGGAGACAAACCTTAGTATTATGAAAGTCTCACCTTCTCTCAAACCAACCTCGTCAAGTACCGCCGGATTCGGCTTGAAGTAATTCGGATGGAGATAGGCCAGCTCATAATAGCCATCAAACCTGACGTGCTTTTTGCCCATGTTAGCCATGTAACAGCGAGGAGTCACGATGGCATCGGCGAAAGGTAGGCTGAACCTGTTCTCTATTGAAGCATGTTCCGTATCGATAAAGGCAACGTACGGCTTCCTCAAAACGGCGCTCACATGAGCCAGATTTGGCAAAACCCGCCCGACAAAAATGTCAGGCCGGAATTCTATCGCTGCCTTGAGTGTAAGATATTCCCACTTTGGCATGTTAAGTAATTTACCGACTACCGATGGCGAATTTTTACCAATAATAATATGAGGCAGGTGAAATTGTTTTAACAGAAACTCCATGACGTCTTTGGTTATTGCCACAATCACAATCTGATGTCCCCTGGTCACCATTTCAGAGGTAAAGTTTTTGAACATGTGGACCTGCTTAGGATGGGCAACACCGATCAGAACTCGCATGTGATTTACCTTTACTCCCGGACCTTATTCACGTCTGAACATCTAATTGTGACAGATTCCACCAGCGCGGTGTCCAAGTCATCTAACTATTCCCGACAAACTCTCTGATTCGAGATACCACGTGCTGGATTTGCGCTGTGCTTATTTCCGGGTACATAGGCAGCGAGAGAACCTCTTTCTGAGCCTGCTCACTTTCAGGAAAATCACCTTGCTTGAAGCCCAAATATTTGTAAGCTTCCTGGAGGTGGAGTGACAATGGGTAATATATTATGGTTTGAATAGTACTGGAGCTCAGGTATTCTCTCAATATGTCTCTATTCAGCTTAGAATCTTTTACACGAATGGTGTAGTAATTAAAAGACGGCCTGCCAAACTGTTCTACAAAATGAGGTTCAATTCCGTCTATCTTACTTAGTAGCTGATGGTAGAGTGCCGCCTTACTCTGGCGCAGTTCAGTCCAGTTGTTAAGATGCTTAAGCTTAACACTGAGTATGGCAGCCTGTAGAGTATCGAGACGGCTGTTAAAGCCAATCAAGTCATAGTAGTAGCTCGTCTTGGCACCGTGTTTACGCAGTAAATCAACGGTCTCGGCTATTTTAGTGTCACTGGTAACTACCATCCCGCCGTCGCCATAAGCACCCAGACTCTTGCTGGGGAAGAAGCTCAAGCAACCGGCGTCGCCTATTGAGCCGACTTTCTTGCCTTTATATTCTGCCCCTAGTGCCTGAGCAGCATCTTCAATAACTTTGAGGTTATGTTCTCGTGCTAGTTGCATGATGGGTTCTATATCGGCTGCCTGCCCGTAGAGATGGACAGGCAAAATCGCTTTGGTTCTAGTGCTGATTTTCTCCTCAATTTTCCGAGGGTCTATGTTATACGTACGGGGACTAATATCAACAAAGACAGGAGTCGCACCACACTGTATGATGGTCTCGGCAGTGGCCACGAAGGTAAAGGGTGTGGTTATGACCTCGTCACCAGAGCCAATACCGCAAGCGAGTAAAGCAAGCCTTAAAGCATCGGTCCCTGAGGCAACCCCCACGGCATACTGCGTCCCGCAGTATGCCGCTATTTCTTCCTCAAAAACTTTCACTTCAGGGCCAAGTATGAATTGCCCATGTTGCAATACCTGCTGGATGGCAGCGTTGACTTCTTCTTTTATCGTTTCGTATTGTGCCTTCAAATCAACGATGGGAATCGGTTTCGACAACTCTTTCAACCTTAACCTCTCTCCCAGTTTCTTGCCTCACATATTCGTTGCCACAGGAAGAGCATCGGGCTTTACCGGTCTTGTTAAAATTCAATTTGGTGCCGCACTCGCAAACCCAGCCCTGGAGCCGGGCAGGATTGCCATAGACCAGGGCATAATCGGGTACATCGATGGTAACTACTGCACCGGCACCGATAAATGAGTATTTGCCTATAGAGTTGCCGCATACTATAGTGGCGTTAGCACCAATGGTAACCCCTCTCTTAACTACGGTCGGTACGTATTTGCTTCTCTGTGGTCGATGACTACGTGGCGCCTTTACGTTGGTAAAGACGCAGGATGGGCCGCAAAATACGTCATCTTCAAGGGAAACACCTTCAAATATCGAGACGTTATTCTGGATTTTGACATTGTTGCCGATACTGACACCTCTGCCAATAAACACATTCTGCCCCACGGTGCAGCCCTTACCGATAACTACCTCCGGCATCAAATGAGAAAAGTGCCAGATTTTAGTACCTTCACCAATAGTAGCCGGCTCTTCTATCAGGCTAGTGGGGTGAACGAAATACTTCTTAGCATTCAAGGAAACGATAGCTCCCTGTAACTCAAGTGATTTCTGTGAGGCATCCAGAACTCGCAGTACCTCCAGCCCTTCCTCGCCACTGGTCCTGGGCTTTTGCCTTGATTCAAGACAATCAAGAAAGTGCTGGCATTCCAGCTTCAGTGGTTCATCCATAACAAACTTAACAGGAATCCCCCTCTTTTTAGCCGGTAACGGTAACCTGTCGTACCATTCTATATAGTTCTCGTAGAGCACAAGTTTATTCTCCGGGACCACATCGTCAAAAACTGCCATCTTCTTATCGCCGATGACAACCAGCTTCTGCTCCTTAAAGGGGTGCAGCCAACTGACAAAGATATGAGCCTTAGTACCATTAGCAAAACTCATTGTGGTGACTGTGACGTCTTCTATACCATGATTAAGATACTGACCGCCGTGGGCGGAGATTTGACTGGGCATTTCTTTAAGAAGCAGCAAAATAACTGATATATCATGGGGCGCAAAGCTCCACAATATGTTCTCTTCAGTCCTGAACTTACCCAGGTTAAGGCGGCTGGAATAAATGTAGTTTATCTTACCCAGTTCCCCGGAAACTACCAATTCCTTGAGTTTTACGACAGCGGGATGATATTCCAGCAGGTGCCCCACCATAAGTAACTTACCTGTTTTCTCAGCTAGTTTAATCAGATCTTCTGCCTCATCAACCTTAAGAGCTAAGGGTTTCTCGACAAAGACGTCCTTACCTGCTTTTAAAGCCTGTTTGGCTATAGAGTAATGAGATACCGCTGGGGTAGATATGACGACACCCTTTATTTCTTCATCAGCGAGTACCCTCTCAAAGTTCGTTTCGCTTTTAACAGATGGGTAGAGTGGGCCAAGCCGGCTTAGATTCTGTGGGTTACTATCGCACATAGTACTAAGAGCACCCAGCGCGGTAAAATTGCGTACCAGGTTCTGTCCCCAGTAGCCGCAACCAATGACGGCAATATTCCTCTTCTCAACCACAAACAAGGGCTATCCCGCCTATTCTTTTATAATACTTTTGTCTTGCTCAAAGCTAAAGAAAAAGTCCATCGCTCTCGTAATGCCCTAATAGCGCAACCGATGAATCTGCTCCTCACTCCAGGAGGTACCGTACTGTGCTTTATTCACCCAGCCTTATGATGTTTTTACCCTTCATTGTTCTGGTGACACCCCTGGTATCAAATACTATGTTAGCGTTATCAATTATATATTGATACTCATAGCAGCTATGGTCGGCGGCTATTACCGTACAATCTGCTTCGGACAGGCATTCTCTGGAAAGTTCTACTGAGGCTAGAGTATCTTGACCAATCCGAATTTCAGGGATGTAAGGGTCATTATAAAGCACCTCTGCTCCTTTTTCCCGGAGGAGAGGGATTATCTTGAGCGACGGAGATTCCCTGATATCATCCACATCTTTCTTAAAAGTAGCTCCCAGTACCAGTACCTTGGCACCTTTAATACTCTTGCCATGGGCATTCATGATATCAATGATATCGGAAGTAACACGGTACGGCATCTGCTCATTAATCTCCGCTGCGAGCTCTATGAACCTGGTGTGAAAATCATACTCCTTGGCTTTGCTGGCTAAATAGTAGGGGTCCAGAGGAATACAGTGTCCGCCAACGCCCGGTCCGGGGTAAAAAGGCATAAATCCAAAAGGCTTGGAAGATGCCGCATCAATTATTTCCCAGACACTAATGCCCATATACTTACAGAGCAAAGCCAATTCATTAACCAGGGCGATATTGATGTTACGAAAGACATTTTCGAATATCTTGGTCATCTCAGCAGCTTCGGGAGACGATACAGTAATTACTGTATTAGCTACATGGCGATATAAGAGAGCTCCCAATCTTGCAGATTCTGAATCGATACCACCCATCAACTTGGGGATGGTCTTTACATCATATGACTTATTTCCCGGGTCAATCCTTTCTGGCGAGTAAGCCAGGTAGAAATCGTGACCCACCCGTAATCCAGAGCGCTCCAGAATTGGAAGAACTACCTCTCTGGTAGTGCCAGGATAAGTAGTGCTTTCCAGAACTATCAGTTGTCCGCGACGGGGATGTTTAGAGATTTCTTCGCATTCGTGGATAACGTAGGACAGGTCAGGCTCCTTACGCTTGTTTAAAGGAGTCGGGACACAAATACAGAGAGCGTCGACATCAGCTATACGACTCTGGTCGGTAGTTGCCTGCAATTGCCCGGAGGTAACCACTGCGGATAGCGCTTGGCTGCTTAGGTCACCGATGTAGGATTCACCTCGATTGACTGCCTCCACCTTCTTTACCTGCACGTCAAAGCCAATGACTTTGAGACCTGCCTCGGCAAAGCCAACAGCCGATGGTAGTCCAACATAGCCTAGCCCATGAGTGCTGATGTTCCTTGTAAGAACTTCTGCTCATTGACAGATAACGTCGTCATTGTAGTATGATAGACTGGAGTAACGTGAATAATGGTAAATCGAGTGTTGAAGGGATTCAAATGAATCAATCGCCTCGACCTAAGATAGTCGCAGGCATGCCTGCTTATAACGAAGGAAAATATGTTGGCAGTCTAATCTTGCAGGCCAAGCAGTATGTGGATAAAGTTATTGTTGTAGATGATGGGAGCGTTGACCATACTTCAGAGGTTGCTGATCTTGCCGGGGCCACCGTAATACGGCATAGCGAAAACAAGGGCTATGGTAGCGCAATCCGGAGTATACTCGCTGAGGCAAAGACACAGAACGCTGATATCCTCGTTATCTTTGATGCCGACTCTCAGCATGACCCTGACGAAATACCATCTTTGGTCAAAGCCATCTCTGAGGGTTTTGATGTTGTCATTGGCTCAAGGGAAATACGGAGAAATAAAATTGCTCCCTATCGTAGACTAGGGCAGAGAGTCTTGTCAAGACTAACTTACATCGCCTCTCGGGAAAAACTATCAGACACTGAATCGGGATTTAGAGCTTATTCCAGAAAGGCAATAGCCACTCTAGATCTTAAGGAAGAAGGAATGTCAATATCGTCAGAGATAGTGTCTGAGGCTTCCGCAAAGGGTCTGAAAGTTACGGAAGTTCCTATTTCCGTAACTTACACCAGGGACAGCTCGACCTTAAATCCGATAAGACATGGTTTCGGTGTCATGAATCGAATAATAGTAATGATTTCTGAGAGAAGGCCTCTGCTATTTTTTGGGATGCTTGGGGCTGTGTTACTGGTGCTCGGTATTGCTACCAGTGCCGCTGTAATTTGGAGTTATTATTTCGGCTCAAATGTATTGATGATAGGGACCACTTTAGTATCAGTACTATTCATCACCTCTGGATTGTTAACTTTATTTACCGGGATGATATTAAATGTGTTGTTGAAGCGAATGAGCGACCGGTCGTGAACACCTTAACGGCGGGTTAAAGTTTCTGGACAAAAGAGAAAGGTAATGCCCAATGCCATCTTCTCTTTCTAGGGGATATCCTTATGCATATCCAGCCTTTTGCCACTCTAATCTCTCTTCCTGTAGCACACAACCCCAATACAATCAAGTCGAAGGAAGCTAAGATGCTACCAAAAGCCCCCCAATGCGCGGAACAATTAACGTTATTCTCAAACTGTCGGTGGCGTAAGCGCAAAAGACAATCAAGTGGGAATATTTACCTCAGATTTTGAAATTACTGATGAGTCTAAACGCTCTTTATATCCGGTGGGAATTTATGCCTACTCTAGCTGGTTTAATAAGCCCGGGCTTTACTTCTATTCATCTATTCATCACCAAGCTTGGCTCTAGAGGCAAGAAAGATAACCAAAGAATTTGATATGGGAAAGAATATAAGAGGTGAGGAGATATAGTATATGAGCACAAAGATTTGCTTTGTTGCCTTGAGTGCCTATCCCCTACTGGCTGGGAGGAGTTCTAAAAGGGTAATAGGACCTAGCGTTCATACCGTTCTTTTAGCCAAGGAGCTCCTAAAGCGCAACTTTGATGTGACCTTTATTACCTATGATGAAGGCGGGCTTCCCATCGAAAATATAGATGGCATAGAGGTAATAAAGACTTACCGCGAGGATTCCCATTTAAACCCGGCATTTAAAGCACTCCTTATCTGGAAGGCTATGAGAAAAGCCAAAGCATATATTTACTATCATCATGCAGGAGCATCTGGTATCGTTCCGTCTTTTTGCCGACTGATGAAGAAAAAATCCGTCTGGCATATTGCCAGTAATTTTTACGTCAATAAAGGACTTAAAAATTTTAAGCTTCTCGACAGGTTTGCAGCCTGGCTGGATATAAAACTGGCTGATGTTATTATTGCTCAAAGTGAATTTCAGAAAACAGAACTGAAGAGAAACTATGGTAGAGATAGCTTGGAGATTAAAAATCACTTCCCTCTCACCAGAGGGGCCAAGCCAGAGAAGACAAAATTACCTATTATATTGTGGGTAGGAACCATTTCGGCGACAAAGCAGCCGGAGTTATTTCTGAGGTTGGCAGAAGCAATACCAGAGGCAGCCTTACAATTGATAGGAGGTGTGGGCGATACGCCTGGGCTTTACGAGAGGGTAAAAGAGACTTCCGCAGGAATCCCCAACCTCAAATTTCTAGATGTCGTCCCCTTTAACGAAATCAATGAATACTTCAGCCGAGCAGTGATTCTTGTAAATACATCCACAGGCGAAGGTTTCCCATACGCATATATCCAGGCGTGGATGAACTATATACCTGTTGTAAGCCTTAATAGTGACCCGGATGAAGTCATATGTAAATATAAACTGGGATTTCATTCCAAAACATTCCCGCGATTAGAAGAAGATGTAAGAATGCTGCTAGAAAATGAGCAACTCCGTCAGCAAATGGGTGAAAATGCCAGGCGGTATGTTGAAGACAACCATGATATCAATAATATCGTTAAGCAACATATTGAAGTCTTTAACCAGCTGAGTAAAATCCAAGGAAGGTGTCCAAAGAAATAAGGGGCAGAAGATGAGTGGAGTGAACCCCTGTAACTGGACACAATGATCCAGGAAGATTAGGAAGGTCTGGCAGGGTCATAGTAGAATCGACAGGAGAGAGGATATTACCATGAGGAATCAAAGAGGTTTCGGTCTAGAACTCGAACGCCAGGTAGTTGAAGAACTATTGAGGCGAAAGCCGGACCATCCAGCTCTGCCGTAGACACCCTTTGTTTATCAATGCCCCGAGCCTGTTTTCAGGATGCGGGTCTATATCTGCTTTTCGATGTAATGTTCCCTGAGGGTATTCAGGGAGGCGAAAAACTCTCTCATCATGACACTGACCGGGTACATCCCTCTGCGTGTGACGCTGATTTTGTTATCTCCCTGGACTAAACCGAAGAGCCGGAAAAACAATAGCTCGTTCCTTAGTTTCTGGTCAATACTGGTGTTGAACCTCTGGTAAAACTGCCCTTTGTCTATCCTGGTGCCGAAGAGCTTGGTCAGCAGATAATAGCGGCGGTGCTCTGCTTCGGATAGTGTTCTCCAGCCGACTATCGGCAGTCGATTATTGGTTAGTAGCTCCTGGTATCTATCCAGTGAGAATGTGTTGACATAAAAGTTCCCTCTGACGATACTTACCGAGCCGGCGCCGATACCGATATAGTCATCGGAATCGATGATATATTCATCAATCATTCTCTTACCCCTGGAGAAACACCACACGGTCGATGCCTTATAGCCGTCGGTATAAAGCTCCCGGAGGATAATATCGTAAAATTTCTTTTCCCGTGTGGTATCTATCCGGTTGAACCTTCGTTCCAGAGCATCCTTCTTGTGCGGTGAAGCCATCAGGGGATAGAAGGTAGCCTGGTCGATACCCAGCTTCTTGAAGGCGGCAACATCAGCCTCGAATGTGTCGATAGATTGACCGGGAAAATTGAAGACGAAATCGATATTCAGGGTGTCGAATTTACCCTGGGCCATCAGCAGTCTCTCTTTTATCTCTTCTCCGGGACAGAATAGTCGTCCCATGGCTTTTAATAAATCATTATCAAAGCTCTGCACGCCAATGGACAACCGATTAATGCCCGCCGTCTTGAGATGGTTTATGGTCTCCGGATTTATCTCGCGAGGGGTGGTCTCTAGGGAAATTTGTTTTACTTCAAAATTCTTCTTGAGATAATCAATAAAGTCGATTAGCTCGTCCATCAGTATCGTTGGCGTCCCGCCGCCGAAGTAAAAATCAGAGAATGTAAAGCCCTTCTGAATGTAGAGGTCCAGTTCTTTTTTCAGGTTCTTAAAGTATTGCCGGGCGCTGTCTTCTTTGAACAGGTAGCGGTTGAAGCAGCAGAATGGGCACAGGCTGCGGCAAAATGGGATGTGTATATATAGTGAGATTCCGGCATCTCCTCCCAGGCCGGAGCCGGTAATTATTGAATCGTTGATTTCTTGACTGAGCTTGAGGAACTTCTGGCCCTCACGGCGGGTAATAAAACTGACCAGGTTTGGTATCATTTCAACTGACATTTAGCCTGCTTTGTACTCGATTTATTTCGCCTATTCCAGCACTGTGACGGTGCTGGAGATAATCAACTTTATCCCTCTAGGGGTTATTGAGTAACCTACCCCCTTTGTCCCCCCTCCCTTGGCAAGGGAGGGGGAATCAGTTAGGTAAGAGAGGCTTCGCCTCTCTTAGACTCCCCTTTATTTAGGCTTAGCGTTTGAAGGTCAAATCAGTACCAGTTAGCGTGTCCTTTACTGTGAACCCACATCTTGTCAGCCTGTCTTTTATTTCATCAGCAAGTTGGAACTGCTTGTCTTTACGTAGGCTATTTCGCACTTCCCGAACTAGATTGATTTTGCCTTGTATTTCATCGATGTCTCTATTTGGGTCCTTAGCAACCATTTCTATTTCATCGAGCAACTTGCGAAGCGCTTCGCCACGTTTCTTAGCGATGTCTATTTCTCCTTTATCAACTTCGCCAGAGTCAATTTGTTTCTCCGTTGCTTTAAGGGTTAATCCCAGGACACCGGCAAGCTCTGAGAGTAGTTGTTGTGATTGAGTAATACTGTGGCCTGCGTCACTGATTCGGTTAATCTCTCTGGTTAAATCGAAGATGGCAGCTAAGGCATTGGGGGTATTGAAATCATCATCCATAGTTTCAATGAATCTTTGGCGATAAGCCCCGGTATCTACCGTCTCTTTTTCGTTTCCTTTGCCTTCACTCTGGACTACCTGCCGCAGCCTATCTGCGCCCCTCTCTGCTGCCTCTATAGCTTCCTCGGAATAGGTCAGCGGACCGCGGTAGTGAGAGCTGAGGATAAAGATGCGGATGGCATCTGAACTGTACCTAGTCAGAGCTTCTTTTATCGTTACCAGGTTGCCAAGTGACTTGCTCATCTTCTCCTGCCCGATTTGAACCAGACCGTTATGCAGCCAGTATTTAACAAAGGGTTTTACTCCGGTAAAGCTTTCTGACTGGGCTATCTCGTTCTCATGGTGGGGAAAGATTAAGTCCTGCCCGCCGCCGTGGATATCAATGGTATCTCCCAGGTATTTCAGTGACATGGCGCTGCATTCGATATGCCAGCCGGGTCGGCCCTCCCCCCAGGGACTTGGCCATGCTGGTTCGCCAGGCTTGGCTGCTTTCCAGAGGACAAAGTCCATCGGGCTCTCTTTGTCATCGCTACCCGGCGCATTTTCGGCAGCCATCATCGACTCGAAGTTGCGGTGGGATAGCTTGCCGTAGTCGGGGACATTGCGTACCCGGAAATAGACACTGCCCTGTGCCGGGTAGGCATATCCCTTGTCCACCAGTCCCTGTATTATCTCAATCATCTTGGCTATTTCTTCGGTAGCCCTGGGATTTTTATCCGGTGCTTCGATATTTAATGCGGTCATATCCTCACGGTAGCTATTGGTGTATTTCTCGGCCAGCTCACGTGTAGAAATGCTCAGCCGGTTGGCTCGCTCGATAATCTTATCGTCGATATCGGTGATGTTCTGCACATACTTTACTGTGTGGCCGCGAAACCTGAGGTAACGACGGATAACATCGAAGATGACCTGACTCATGGCATGGCCGATGTGGGAATCACTATATGGAGTAACCCCGCAGACATACATCTTTACTTCATTGCCCTGGGGCAAAAATTCCTCTTTCTGCCCGGAGAGGGTGTTAAAAACTTTCATCCTTGTTTCCTTCCATTAAATCCAAGTACTTGATTTGGTACTATTCGGTTTCGGCTGGTGATGTCATTGCGAGACCATTCCGACACAGGTCGGAAGGCGACCTGCTCGCCTGCGTGCCGTAACGCACTTCGGCGTGCAGGCACGTCGTCCTTCCGCCGAAGGACTCCTCGCAATGACAGCGGAATCAACCAAATGCAAATAGAACACTTGATTTTACCACCCTTTTGTCAGTAAGGTTATCAGATATCTTCACTGTTTCTCTACGGTAGCTACGGCGTAAGTGGCGATGCCTTCTCCCCGGCCGGTAAAACCCAGTCCGGCCGAGGTGCTGGCTTTGATACTGACTTGGCCGGGAGCGATACCCAGTGTCCGGCTGAGCTGCTGGCGCATCGGCTCGACAAAATCACTGAGTCTGGGTCGCTCGGCGACAACGGTAGCATCGATGTTACCTATTACCCAGCCATTTTCGGCCAGTTTGTCCTTCACTCTTTTCAACAGAACCAGGCTGGAAATATCCTTGTATTCCGGCTCACCGGGCGGGAAATGGCGGCCGATGTCCCCCAGGCTGGCGGCTCCCAGCAGGGCGTCAATAATGGCGTGGGTGAGCACATCGGCATCACTCCAACCGCTGAGTCCACGGCTAAATGGTATCTCTACCCCGCCCAGCACCAGCCGGCGTCCCGCCATCAAGGGATGAACATCATAGCCTATGCCCACACGCATCTTATCTATTTCTTCTCTGCCGTTTTTGCCATAGCAGTTCAGCCAGGACCAGGTCGTCAGGAGTGGTTACCTTTATATTATCATAAGAACCCATATAGAGCTTAACCCGGTGGCCGGTCTGCTCCACCAGGGCGGCATCATCGGTGACCTCGTCCTGCGTCTGGCGGTAGGCCTCAGCTATTATATCAAAACGAAAGACCTGTGGCGTCTGTACCGTCCACAGGTGTTGCCGCGCTAGTGTCTTCCGGACAAAGCCGTGCTCATCAGCCACTTTAATGGTATCGGTAGCGGGGACGGCGGTGACCGCAGCGCCTGTTTCCCGGGCTGCCTCCAGCCCTCGCTCAATCAGGTCCTCAGTTATTAACGGCCGGGCGCCGTCATGGATTACGACCCAATCGCACTGCTTCAGTTGCTTGAGTACGGCCGCCACCGAGTCCTGGCGTCGGCTGCCACCGGCATAAAGGCTGACCTTGGTCCACCCTTGCCTGGCTAGCATTGGCTGGACTATCTTCAGGTTTGATTCGCTGAGGGCGACCACAATCTGGCGGATTAAGGGGCATTCTTGAAAGACATCAATCGCCCGGGCTAGAACAGGCTTGCCGTCGAGTAATGCCAGTATCTTGTCCACTCCTCCCATCCGCTGGCTCTTACCAGCCGCGGCAATGACCGCTCCTACCATTTGTTGTTTATCACTTTTCATATCTTTGCTATTTTGTATTTAGACTAAACTGAGTTTACACATATTTAGAGTGTTTATCAACCTCATCCCTCGAAGAGTCTTTGACTTTAACCCCCTTTCCTTAAGAAGGAGAGGGGGAGAGATATTAGAAAAGGGGCTAACGCCCCTCTTAAGCGCCCTATTGGTTTACCCCCCCAAAGGGAATGGGGTCAGGCCTGCCCGCCGCACACCTGCTCGCCGTACAAGACTTTGGCAGGCGAGAGGCTTTGGCAGGTGAAGGGATAGGGGTTAAATGACCTCACATTAGCGTTGAATTTAAAACAGTGCTAAAATAGCGTGCGGGATATGACGATTTTCTCCTTGCCATATCGGAGGATTGAGGATTAATGAAGAGGTTTTGGCTGCTGTTGATGGTAGCATTGGTCGTTGCTTTACCGGTAGCCGGCTGTTTAGGTGAGGTTAAGACCTATGCTGATTCAGGGCAGACGATAAGTATCGGGGTTGATAAGGAATTTATTGTTGTTCTCGGCTCTATTCCCAGTACAGGCTATAGCTGGCACGCCAGTTATGATACCAGCGTAATTAAGTTGGTCGACAAGAGATATGAGATGGATAAGCAGGCAGGGGAGCGTGTCATTGGTGCTGGCGGTGTCGAGTTTTTCCGTTTTAGGGCCTTGAAGAAGGGTGAGACCAGGATAACCATGACCTATAAACGGGAGTGGGAAGAAAAGATTGTGGACGAGAAATTATTTACTATTAAGGTTGAGTAACGCCTTAGCTTATTATGGGTATGCTGAGTGACGGAGTTTGAATTTAAAAGATGGTCGTTTCGGGTGAGGAGAGACAAAAATGGTACTGGATAAGTATGCTTCAAGGCGGTTCGATATTCAACAGGAAGATGCTATTGACCTAGCGGTGCTCGAGACCATTCCCTTTGATTATCCTGACTCGGCAACTGAGGTAGTTTATGATACTGATGAATTTACTGCGGTCTGCCCTTGGACCGGTTTACCTGATTTTGCCCGTCTGGTGATAAGCTATTCCCCGGACAAATCGCTGGTGGAGCTAAAATCCCTGAAATACTATCTGACCTCCTACCGGAATGTGGGCATATTGCAGGAGCACGCCGTAAACCGTATCCTTCAGGACCTGGTGCAACTGTTGCAGCCGGTTTCGATGGTGATAGAGGCGGAATACCGGGAAAGAGGCGGCATCAAGACTAAAGCCGTAGCCAGATACCAAAGAGAACAGGAAGTCTAAGACACCCCGGCAAAATATAACGAAACTAACTTTTTAGAGGATATACTTGTGCCCTGTTGTCACTAATATCGGGCGGAATTTCCCCTATCTTCCAACCATCGCCAGTTGTCTCCAGGTAGAAATACTTTTTATTGTTGTATTGATAGTAGGACCCGGAGCCATCAGGTAGAGCGATACCTACGGCCACGTGTTGGGCATTCCAGAGTAAGAGAAGGGCGACATCGTAACCCATCTTATTCAGTATGGCAGTAACGAGTATTGATGTGTCCTCGCAGTCTCCTCCCTTATCGAAAAGCGTTTCGATGGGGTAGCGGGGATACTCATCAAAGGGGGTGGTCTCAATATCAACCGTGTAGGGTAAACCCTGCACAAAAGCAATCACAAAATTGAGCTTTTGTACCCCGGTAAAACCACCAGCCAGCGCGGCGCTATTTATTTGCTGAATCAGCTGGTCGATGTAGGGGTCGTCTTTAGGGTCTTTAGCCATCTCGACCCAATAGGCTGGTGATTGGGGTCTCGGTCTTTCTAAATATTCAACATACAATGAGAGTGGTATTGGTAATTCCCATTGCCAGGTTCTCCCCTCATAAGTCCATCCATAATACTGAATTAGCCTGCTACTAAATATTTTGTCCAGGCGTTCTTGCAGGCTTGATTTTTCTGATGTCAGGGTGGTCAGTTGTTTCTGTTGATTTGATACCTGTGCTTGCAGAGTAGTGACTTGCTGTTTGTAACCGGCTATTTCCGCTCGGGCTTGGCTTAAATCTGTTTCCAGGCCGAATTTTACTGACTCTAATTTAGAAATTCGAGTTTCTTGGCTGGAAACAGTTTGCTCCAGTTTAGCCAGCTGCGCGGTAAGGTTAGAAACCTGAACCTCATAGTTTCTTATCTGCGGCTGATATATTCCGTACCCGGTGGCATAACCTGCGGCAGTGCCGATGAGTAGACAGCTTATTATGATGGTAATTATACTTCTTTTCATAGTTTGCCTCCGTTTTTGGCTGCGCTTTACGGGAGTACGGTCTCTCCAGCAGTCACTGGTCGTCTGGTTTTGGTTTGTCGGGGAGAAGAGCTATCCTTATTGCTTCTCTCAGGGTGCTCGCTGGGATAAGCTGTATGTCTTTGGGGGGTGGATTGACCCTGGCACCAATTTTAGGTGTCAGGCAACGTTTGAAGCCCAGCCTGGCGGCTTCGCTAATCCGTCTCTCTAGCTGGGAGACCCCTCTTAGCTCACCGCTCAAGCCGACCTCTCCCACCGCTACCAGTTCCGGGTCTACGGCGGTATCACGGAAGCTGGAGGCAATTGCCAGGGCGATGCCTAAATCGGCCGCCGGCTCGCCGATTTTAAGACCGCCGGTAACATTGACGATAATATCCTGGTTGCCCAGCTTTAAGCCGATTCGTCTGCTCAGTACGGCCGTTATCAGCAGCAACCGCCCGAAGTCAACGCCGTTGGCGGTGCGGCGGGGTAAGCCAAAGCTGGTGGGATTGGTCAGGGCTTGAATTTCCACCAGCAGGGGGCGGCTGCCTTCAAGGACAGGCACCACTACTGAGCCGATAGCCTCACCCCAGCGTTGTGACAGGAATGCCTGCGATGGGTTAGCCACTTCAACCAGACCCTGTCCCTTCATTTCAAAAACGCCTATTTCATTGGTGGAGCCGAAGCGGTTTTTCACGCAGCGTAGCAAGCGGTGAGCACTGAAGGGTTCCCCCTCAAGATAAAGCACGGCATCGACAATGTGTTCCAGTGTGCGGGGACCGGCAATGGCACCGTCTTTAGTGACATGCCCGACAATAAAAACAGGCACGGCACTGGACTTTGACCAGTGCATCAATCTCATGGTGCACTCTCGTACCTGAGTGATGCTGCCCGGTATCGTATCTACTCCAGCGAGATAAACGGCCTGAATGGAGTCGATGACTACCAGGCTGGGGGATAGTTGTTCAATCTGGTTCAGTATAACCTCCAGGTCAGTTTCCGCCAGGAGATAAAGCTGCTGCCCTTTGATACCCAGGCGTTCGGCTCTGAGTTTAACCTGGTGCTGTGTTTCCTCACCGGAAACATAAACTACTTTGCCTTGCGTTTCGGCGACCAGGGCGGAGACTTGAAGCAGCAGTGTTGATTTACCAATACCCGGGTCACCGCCGATGAGTGTCAGGGAGCCGGGGACCAGTCCCCCGCCCAGTACGCGGTTGAACTCACTGAGGGGGAGTGGAAAACGGTCGGTGGCTTCAAAGGCGACCTGGGAAAGCTCCTGCGGTGGGTTTGCCGGGGATTGAGGCCGTGAGGAAGTAGGCGGTGCCGCCCTTGTTTCGGCGAAGCTGTTCCACGCCTGGCAGTCAGGACAGCGCCCCAGCCATTGCAGGCTTTCCTTGCCGCACTGCTGACAGACAAAGATAGTTCTGGCGCTGCGTTTGTGCATAGGTTGACTTTACTAGATTCCAGATAGTAATGCAAGGCATCATCTGATAGGAAAAGTGGCCAGTGTCCTGAGGTCTAGGTGTTAATGAAAAGTGCTAGGTAAGCGGCCATCCCGGAGCCTGCACCATTAGAATGGGGATGCGGAGAGAATGGAGCAGACGGTCGGCGACGCTACCCCATGCCAGACGGCTTATTCCAGACC
>JACPSA010000082.1 GCA_016193545.1 Chloroflexota bacterium | reverse complement strand
GGCAAAGTACTTTCACCGCAGTTATGAACAAGCGGTGACGGAAGTAGCTATCCGCACCACTCTCCGTGAAGATTTATATGTCATCCTGGTCGGCTGGGATGAGAATGATAACTCTACTGCCTTCAAGGTTCTGGTCAATCCGATGGTTGACTGGATATGGATTGGAGGGTTAGTATTTACTATAGGAGGGCTAATGGCCTTTTGGCCTGAGCGACGTGGGCTGAAAACCCCGACTCCAGCCAGAACTAAGGAGGATAAGGAGGAGTAGATATGGGATTCAAAAGTAAGCTCGGAATTTGGCTGCTGGTGGTAATGCTTTCTTTCTACCCAAGCAGAGTCACCGCTGCCACAGTGAACGATATTGCCAAACAGCTTGTCTGCCAGTGCGGCTGCACCATGCTGGTAAGTGACTGTGACTGCGAGACCAAGGTAGAGATGACTGCTCTGATACAGCAACAGGTGGACCAGGGTCAGTCAGAAGAACAGATTTTCCAGTTCTTTGTTGCCAAATACGGGGAAAAGGTACTGGCAGCACCCCCCAAGCAAGGCTTTAACCTGATGGCCTGGATTGCACCCTTTGCCGCGATACTGGTTGGCGGAGGAGTAATCTATTTCGTGCTCAAGAAATGGGTGAGACAGGGCCGGCGTTCTCAAACCCGGGCTAAGCCGGCGACCGGGGAAAAGCTTAAGAAGTACCAGAACCAGATGGAAAAGGAGCTAAAAGAGTTTAGCGGGGGAAGCTTCCGGTGACCGCTTTTTTTGCCGTAGTATTGACCATGGCAACCTTTGCCATCGTCGTCTACCCGTTTTTCCGACAAAGAAGCCGTGTCGTGGATTTAGTTGATAACAAAGAGTTACGTGAATTACGCTCCAAGCGGGACACTGCTTATTCCATGCTCAAAGAGCTAGAGTTTGACTATCACTCAGGCATCCTGACCGAGGAAGACTATCGTGACCTTGAGGAAAAGTACAAGACCAAAGCCATCGCTATCCTCGGCGAGCTTGATGCTTCAGAGACAGGGACTGAAGGCGAGGATGAAATCGAAAAGCAGGTGCGGAAGTTACGACGGGCTAAAGTTCAGCCCCGTCCTCAAGTCAGCCAGCGAGCAAAAAGAGACACTGCGGTGGAGGCAGAAGTGGAACGAGAAATCCTCGCGCTCCGACAGCAGAAGGGGCGTTTCTGCACTCAATGCGGTACTAAGTACGAAGAAGGCGACCGCTTCTGCTCTAATTGCGGAGCCAACCTGAAGCGAGGAGAACAAAGTTGATTAAACATATTCTCGTACTCCTGGTAGCAATATTAGTACTGAGCCTACCGGCGCCCGTTCTGGCGGCTGAGCCGGGTAACGGCACTATTGAAGGTCAGCTGGTTAACGGAACTAAAGACGGTGGTAGCGTTGCCGACCAGCAAGTTACCCTGAAGACCTATCTAAATGATGCGGAGACCGGTTCAACTAATGGCAAAACCGATGTCCAGGGCAAGTTTGTCTTTGCTAATTTAGCTACCGCGTCCGGTTACAGCTACCAGGCCGTACCTTCCTACCAGGAAGCGGACTACTACAGTGAAAAGATTAGTTTTGCCGAGGGCGAGACAAACAAATCGATTGAAATCACCGTTTACGATTCGACGATGAGCGCCGAGGCAATTAAGCTCGACACCACCCATATGATAGTATATGTGGGGCAAGGCACCCTTGAGGTAATAGAGTTTTTTCTCTTTAGCAACCAGTCCGACCGCACTTACATCGGTAGCGGGGAAAAAACGGCTAGCGGAACCAGGCGAACAGTAATCTTACCCCTGCCGGATAAAACGACCGAGCTTCAATACGGCGGAGAACTGATGGTATGCTGTGTTGTCCCCGGTGAGCAAGGCTTTTTCGATACCATGCCAATCTATCCGGGGGTCAAAGAGTTAAGCTATTCCTATAATGTGAAAAGTAGCTCCGGGAAATATGCCTTTTCTCGGCCGATAAATTACCCCACAGGCCAGTACAATTTCCTGATACAGGGAGAAGGCGTTCAGGTCACCAGTAGCCGGCTAACCAAAAGAGAACCGCTAAGTTTCGAGAACTCAGTTTTCAGTAATTTCTCCGGCGCCGATTTGGCACCAGGGGAGAATCTGGCTATCCAGATTTCCGGCTTGCCTCAGCCTAGCCGGGGACCCATTCTGTGGATAATCCTGACTCTGGTAGGACTTGGTGCCGGTTCTGTCCTTTTAGTAAGGAGGAGACAACTTCAACAGGTATCGTCTAAAGACAACGGTGAACAAAGCCGGCAACGATTGCTCCTCGAGCTGGCGCAGCTCGATGATAACTTTGAGAGCGGCCAAATCCCCGAAGAGTCCTACCGGAAACAACGGACTCAAAAGAAATCACAATTAGTCAGCCTAATGCAGAGACCAGAAAAGAACCGTGGTAGCAGATAATGGCAGACCAACGTCCTCTCTCCCAAGCTGGGCAATCGAGGTGCAAGGGCTTACCAAGTCCTTTGGCCACCAGCTGGCGCTAACCGGTACAGACCTCACAGTAAGACCCGGGGAGGCTATTGTCATCTTCGGCCCTAACGGCGCCGGCAAGACCACCTTAATCAAGGTGTTAGCCACCATCATGAAACCCTCTGCAGGCAGCGTCAAAATTGACGGACTGAACCTGAAGGACAATGCCGAGGAAATTCGGTGCCGGCTGGGCGTAGTTAGCCATCAGACTTTTCTTTACAGCAACCTCACTGCCTACGAGAACCTGGAATTCTACAGCCGCATGTATAACGTACCCACACGCACGCAGCGGATTCGAGAGGTAGTTGACATGGTGGGAATGATATCCCGTCTGTATGACCGGGTCGGCACTCTTTCCCGCGGTATGCAGCAGAGGCTCTCCATTGCCCGTTCCCTAATCCATAAGCCAAGCATTATGCTGCTGGATGAGCCGGAAACAGGTTTAGACCAGCAAGCCACAGCTATGCTCTGGGAAGCACTAAAGTCAGAAGGCAAAGAAAAGCGCACTATTCTCCTGACCACCCATAATCTGGAACGCGGGCTGGAAGTGGGCGAGCGGCTGTTGATTCTAGCCCAGGGCAAGATTACCTATGATAAGCCAAAGCAGGGCTTGGATCTGTCAGAGCTAAAGGAAGCCTACCAGCACTACACAAGAGTTAAAGCATGAATTTCTGGAGTAAAGTCCTGACCATCGCCTGGAAGGATGCTCTCTCTGAAATACGGACCAGGGAGATTATCTTCTCCGTGCTCGTTTTCACTCTTCTGGTGATAGTAATCTTTAATTTTGCCTTCAGCGCCAATCAGCAGATGATAGAGCTGGTCGCCCCGGGTATACTATGGGTAACCTTTGCCTTCGCCGGGGTATTAAGCCTGAACCGCTCTTTTATTATGGAGAAAGAACAGGCTTGCCTTGATGGCCTCATGATGTGTCCGGTCAGCCGGGAGGTTATCTACGTTGGCAAGATGCTCGCCAGCTTACTTTTCATGCTGGTTATTGAAGCGATAGCACTACCCGGTTTTGCCTTCCTTTTCAATCTGGCAGTCTTATCACCCCAGCTTATCGCTATCACCGTTTCCACTACCATAGGATTTGTCGCCGTCGGGACCTTATTTTCGGCTCTAGCCGTCAACACTAAGGCACGGGAGATGGTACTGCCGATTCTTTTCTTTCCCATCACTGTCCCGATAATCATCAGCGCCGTTCAAGCTTCCAAACTGGCGCTTGCCGGCGAACCCTGGACTAAGTTATCTCCCTGGCTACAAATAATCGGGACTTTTGATATAATCTTTCTGGCAGTATCGTTTCTAGTATTTGCCTTTATTATCGAAGAATAAGCACAGGACCGTAACGAAGGAGCTGAGAACGTGAAAAGAAAAGTTCTGCTGTGGTTAAGTCTCGCACTAATGATGGCCAGCTTATATCTGGTATTCATCTATGTCCCCACCGAGAAGGAAATGGGTATTATCCAGAGAATCTTCTACCTGATGGTCCCTATGGGATGGCTGGCTTTACTGGCTTTTCTCATTGTCTTTATCGGCAGTATCCTCTATCTGGTAAAAAGGACAAGCAAGTGGGACACCCTCGCTTACTGCTCAGCCGAGATAGGCATTGTTTTTACTACCCTGACTCTCATCACCGGCTCTATCTGGGCAAAGCCTGTCTGGGGAGTATGGTGGACCTGGGACGAACCCCGCCTCACTTCTACCCTTATTCTCTGGTTCATCTACCTCGCTTATCTTATCGTACGCTCCTTCGCCATCGAGGAATCACGGGGCGCTGTTTTTGCCGCCATCGTTGGCATTGTCGGCTTCGTCGACCTGCCCATTGTCGCCCTGGCGACGACCCTCTGGCGAGGGATGCATCCCGGACCACTGATTTTCCAGGGCGGATTAGCTCCATCCATGCTGTTAACTCTCCTGGTCAGCATCAGTGCCTTCACCTCTTTATACATTCTGCTCCTCATCCAGCGGGTATCGATGAAGAATGACGAAATGGAACTAAGTACATTGAAAAGATTGTCCAGTTAAGCTTATAATTAAATTTGATAAAAGGAGAGAAATTAAAAATGGAGAATGCCAGTTATCTTCTGGCCGCTTACACCATAGTCTGGGCAGTAGTCTTCGGCTATATACTGTTATTGTTTAACCGCCAGCAAAGCCAGCAGCGGGAAATCAATTCGCTCAAAAAGACTCTGCAGGGGAAAAAGGAGGCTTAATAAAAAGACAGGGTTTTCACCAGGGAGCGCCTCTAGTCATGGAAATACAACGTAAAGACGAGGTTCGTGGTGAGTTATTGCGTGAGATATTCTCCATACAGGAGGAAGAACGGAGGAGAATTGCCCGCGAGCTGCATGATGAGACAAGTCAGGCCCTGAGTAGCCTGAATGCCAACCTCGAAGCTGCCTTAGGTATCTTACCATCCGGCACAGATAAAGTTAAGGCCAGATTAAAAGAAGCACAGGCTATCTCTATCAGTATTCTTGACGATATACACAAGCTAATCTACGAACTCCGCCCCAGTATGCTCGATGATTTAGGATTGGTCCCAGCGGTACGGTGGCTAGCCGATGTCAATCTGGTAGCCGCCGGGATTAAGGTCAGCGTCAGCATTATCGGCAAAGAGAGGCGATTATCTCCGCAACTGGAGACAACTCTTTTCAGAATTATTAAAGAAGCAATCAGTAACATCACCAGGCACGCCCATGCCAGGAATGCCAGTCTAAGCCTGCACTTCCAAAAACACACCATCACCGCTCATATCCAAAATGACGGTAGAGGGTTTGATGTTGAGGAAGCGATTAATTCAAAGGATAGACCGCGGGGATTAGGACTGCTGGGAATGAAGGAGAGGGTAGAACTGATGAGCGGTACCCTGGACATCCGCTCACATCCCGGCAAACGTGGCACCGAAATTACAATTGAAATCCCGATAAAACAGGAGGTTACCCTTGGAGAAAATAAAAATACTGGTGGTAGATGACCACACCCTGATGCGTGAGGGCATCCGCGCTTTACTCAGTCTCCATGATGATATCGAGATAGTCGGTGAAGCATCTGAGGGCAAGGAAGCCGTCGAAAAAGCCCGGGAGTTAACGCCGGATGTGGTGGTTATGGACATAGCGATGCCGGGAATGGATGGACTGGAAGCTACCCGACGTTTGAGGAAGAAAAACCCGACGGTGAAAGTGCTGGTTTTGACACAACATGACAACAAAGAATATATACTATCCGCCATCAAAGCCGGAGCTGATGGTTATGTCCCCAAGAGAGCGCTGGGTTCAGAACTGGTATCAGCCGTCCGTACTGTACATAAGGGAGGCTCTTTCTTATACCCATCCGCAGCCGCGGTGCTGATTGAAGATTACCTGCGCCAGGTTGAAGAGGAACCCTACGACCAGCTCACGGCCAGGGAAAGGGAAATACTCCAGTTAATCGCCGAGAGTAATACCAGCCGGGAGATTGCTGAGAAGCTCTTCATCAGTTTCAAGACAGTCCTGGGGCACCGGACGAGAATAATGGAGAAGCTGAGCATACACAATCGCACTGAATTGATTAAATATGCCATGCGTAAGGGCTTGGTCAGTATGGATTCATAAATTGAATCAATGGCACCTACCAGACCCAACATACTGTTTCCTACATCTCAGGATATTTTTCGGACCTACATGAAAAAACAATTCCCCCCTTGACCTCTTGTTCCGGAAGGTAAGTGCAAAGAGAAGACCCATCAAATCCACAGGAACAATGAACAAATCCAGAGGTTTGTGATAAACTTAATGCATTAAATGTAATGGTGGTGGCGGGAAAACTCCTCTGCATTCTCGGTGTTATGTAAACACTAAAAGGGGGACTCAAATGGGTTTACCTTTATCCGGTATCAGGATACTCGACCTTTCAGCCATACTCTCCGGACCCTACTGTACCCTGATTCTAGGAGACCTGGGAGCTGAGGTCATCAAGGTTGAGCGCCCCGGCACCGGTGACGGCGCACGTGCGCTGCCGCCACACTACTTCGAGGGCGAGAGCGCCTATTTTATCTCCATAAACCGCAACAAAAAGAGTATGACCCTCAATTTACAAAGCGCTCAGGGTAAAAAAATCTTTCACCAGCTCGCCAAAGAGACGGACGTTGTCGTCAACAACTACCGGCCTGGTGTCGTCGAAAGGCTGGGAATCGATTATGACACGCTGAAAAAGATAAACCCCAGGATAATCTGTTGCTCGCTTACCGGCTATGGTGAGACCGGCCCATTCAAAGACCGCCCTGCCTTCGACCTCATAATCCAGGCCAGAGGCGGAATCATGAGCTATACCGGCGAGGCGGGAGGCAAGCCAGTAAAGATGGGGACACCTATGGGTGATTTCGCCGGCGGTCTATTCGCCGCCAACGGTATACTAGCCGCTCTCTACCAGCGGGAACGAACCGGCCGAGGCCAGAAGATTGATATTAGTCTGCTGGACTGCCAAATTTCACTACTTACCTACCGCGGCCAGTACTACTTCATCGGTGGTGAGGTAGCCAAGCCGCTGGGAGTGGGACACGCTTCCATCCATCCGCTAAGGGATTTCAAAACCAAAACCTTCGATGTTGTCATCGACTGTAATATGCAGAACATCTTTGCCGAGCTATGTAATGCCATCGGCATGCCAGAACTGGCCACGAACCCGAAATTCAATTCCAGGGAAAATCGATTTTATAATAAGGATGAATTATACGAAATCCTGGAGAAAGTCTTTGCCACCAAGACCGGAGAGGAATGGCTGGAAATACTGGAAAAGCGGATTCCAATCGGACCCATCAATGCTATCGATAAGGCACTGCAAGACCCTCAGGTACTAAGCCGCAATATGGTAGTTGAAGTCGATTACGGTGACGGCAAGAAACTGAAGATGATAGGTAATCCTATCAAGATGTCGGAGATTGACCAGGAGGTATTTGAACCGGCACCTCTACTTAGCGCCGATACCGAAGAGATTCTAGCCAAAAGACTGGGTTATTCACCTGAAGAGATTGCCGAGCTAAAACGCCAGGATATCATTTAGATTTCGGGGATGACCGCGATACCTGACTGGTTACGTTCTTCCTGATGAAATCGGTAATCTCCTTAAGAGACGCACCCGGACCGAAAACAGACTTAATCCCCTGCTCTTTCAGGAAGGAAATATCCTCTTCAGGGATAATGCCGCCGGCAATAACCAGAATGCTGTTGGCTCCTCTTTCCTGTAGCAATTCAGCTACCCGTGGTAAGAGATACCGGTGAGCCCCCGCTAAAGAACTCAAGCCAACGACATCGACATCCTGTTCAATCGCTGCCTGGGCCACATTTTCCGGTGTCTGTCTGATGCCGGTATAAATCACTTCCATACCCTCATCCCTCAACCCCATCATTAAAACCTTAACGCCCCGGTCATGTCCATCCAGCCCCGTTTTAGCCAGCAACACCTTGATTTTTCTTTCACCAGCCATGTTATGTCACCACCTACTCTCTAATCTGAAAATGATACTCCCCGAAGACGTCACGCAGTACGCCACAGATTTCACCGATACTGGCATATACCCTAACTGCCTCCAGAATCGGCGGAATAAGGTTCACCGTCTCATCCTTAGCTGCCATTTGCAGGCGTTTCAATGTTCCCTTTACCGTCTGGTTATTCCGGTTCCGTTTTACCTCGGCGAGGTTAGCTATTTGCCTCTCTTCAGCCTGAGCCCGTTTGGCTGCATCGTAGGGATAAGGAACAAGCCTATTGGTCAGTACCTCCAGCTCGTTCTCATCGGTAAAAGCATTAACCCCGACTATGACCCTTTCTCCATTCTCCACCTGTCTCTGGTACTCGTAGGCGCTCCTGGCTATCTCCTGCTGTATGAAGCCTTTCTCGATTGCCGCTACCGTACCGCCCTGAGCATCGACCCTGGCAATAATCTGCTCCGCCTCATGCTCAATCTCATCAGTCAACGATTCAACATAGTAAGAGCCGGCCAGCGGGTCCTGCACATCGCATAGCCTGGCTTCATACTGAATAATACGGCGGGCATCCTCGTTCAACTGGAGAGCTTCCCGGCTCCAGCCCAGTCCCAGAGGCTCATCATAGGGCGGGACAACCCCGGGGTTACCACCGGACAGGGCGCCGGCAATACCACCGATTACCGCCCGGGTAAAGTTGTTCAACGGACGCTGAACGGTGCAGCTATAATCTCCCTGACGTGCCCATTGCGCGGGACGATAGAGACAGGTCCGCTGATTTTTGGCACCGAAGCGCTCCTTTATCGTCCTCGCCCACAGCCGCCTGGTGGCCCGTTGCAGGGCTATTTCTCTAAAAAAGTCCATGCTGCCACTGAGGTGATTAGCACTGAAACGGGTCACAAAGTCATCGACATCCAGTCCTGCATCCATACCCAGTTGAATATACGCGATGAGATTACAAATGGTAAAAGCCAGCGCCTGAGCCGCCGTAGCGCCCTGTTCCCTCATGTGGTTGCCACAGATACTGATGGTATTCATCAATGGCATATGCTCATTGCAGTAAACGATGGTATCCCTCACCATCCGCATCGACGGCTTAACCGGGAAGATATAAGTGCCGCGAGCAATAAACTCTTTCAAGATATCATTCTGGGGCGTACCTCTCAGTTTTTCCTGGGGTATGCCCCGCTTCTCCGCCAGAGCGATATACATTGCCAGTATGATATTTAGCGGTCCGTTTATCGTCCAGTTAGAGGCAATTTTGTCCAGGTCCATCCCCACCTTGCCCACCTCCCCCCGTACCAGAGTATTATCCGAATCGTAGCCAATCTGACTCGGCACGTCGAAAGCCTGGTTCGGCCCCTGCCGCCGCCCGCGCGCTATTTCACCACGGTAGTAGTCACGGGTATCTTCCGGAGTCCCATATCCGGAATACTGCCCGGCCCGCACCAGGCCGCCGCCGGTCATCAGGTGCCCGCTACCAGGCAGATGAGTGCTCCCCGGAGCCGCCGATGGGTAGATATCAGCTGTAAAAGGATAGGTGCCCGGAAAACCTTCTTTGGCTAAGAAATCGTAGTCTTTAATATCCAGAGGGGAATAGAATTGATTGGGGCTTTCTTTAACGCCGAACCGTTCCAGCGATTTTTTTAGCGTCCCCTCTACCCATTCTTTTTTCTTTTTTTCAATCTCGCCCAGCTTTTTTCTGTCAAACATCTTCACCCTCTCCGTAGACATCCCCAAGGCGGTTACAGGGGAATATTGCCGTGCCGTTTCGGATATCGGATAACCTTTTTACCGCGCAATAGTTCCAGGCTCTTTATCAGATGCCGCCGCGTATCCCGAGGCTCGATGACATCTTTAATATGAGTGCGCATCGAGGCTTCGATAAGAGGATTAGCATACCTGTCAGTGTACTCTTTAACTAACTTCTCTCGTAATTCCCGCGGTTTCTCTGACTTCGCAATCTCATCAGTATAGAAAAGCTCTACCGTCTGCTCCGCCCCCATTACTCCAGTCTCGGCAATCGGCCAGGCATAGATAAAATCGGTACCCATGCCGGGAACTACACCCATACCCAGAGCACCACCGCCATAGGCTTTACGAATAATAACTGCTACCCGGGGGACAGTGGCTTCCGCCAGGGCATAGAGAACCTTGGCCCCGTGATTAATGATACCCCCCTGCTCCTGCTCCACACCGGGCATGTAAGCCGGCGTATCAACCAGAAAAACCAACGGGATATTGAAAGCATCGCAGAACCTGATGAACCGGGCCTGCTTATTGGAGCTGTTCACCGTCAGGCTGCCGGCACGGACCAGGGGCTGATTGGCAACCACCCCCACCGGGTAACCACCCAGACGAATAAAGCCGATGATTATCTCCTGAGCGAATTCCGCCTTCACCTCCAAAAAATCCCCGTTATCGGCAATGCCTCCGATTATGCGGTGCATATCATAGGGTTTACGCGGGTCGGTGGGCACAACCTCAGCCAGCGAATCATTATACCGGTTGGGGTCATCACCGGTGTCCTGCCGTAGCTGTGGCTCGCTGCTGTTCGACGGCAGAAAGCTCAACAGCTTCTTTATCTTATCGAAGCACTCATCCTCACTCTTCACTCGGAAAGAAGCCAACCCTGAAATTTGAGCATGGACTTTAGCTCCACCGAGGTCGTCCATAGTTACGTCCTGACCCATCACCGATTTAACGATGCGGGGTCCGGTAATAAACATATGGCTTATCTTGTCAATCATGAAGACAAAATCAGTCAGCGCCGGAGAATAGACTGAAATACCTGCGCAGGAACCCATCACTGCCGAAATCTGGGGAACTATTCCTGAAGCCTGCGTGTTCGGAAAAAATATCGAGCTACCGTCTTTCTCCTCACGATACTTAACCATGTCCACCCCACCCGGCTGGTCTACCCGCAACGACGAGTCTATCTTCAAGCCCCGGCGACCGGGCCCGTCGAGCATACCGATAACGGGAACCCCCATTTGCAGGGCCAGTTCTACCGCAGTGTACATCTTGTAGCCATGCAGGGCGCCTATCGAACCGCCCAGAACAGTGGCATCCTGAGCATAAACGCACACTTTACGCCCATTTACAGTACCACAGCCGACAACAATACCATCGGCTGGAGCACCGACAGTATGCCCCACCAGCATATTCAATTCGACGAAACTGCCCGGGTCCAGCAGCCGGTCAATCCGTTCCCGAGCGGTAAGCTTCCCCTTTTCATGCTGTTTAGCGATTTTCTCCGTACCACCACCCAACATAACAGACTCTTTTAGCTTCCGGAGCTCGTTTATTCTCATCTGCATTTCATTTTCCATCTTGACAGAACCCCCGTTTTTTCCCGAGCTTATTACCGCCACCAGCCAAACTCAATCCACACCCTCATACCCGAAGCATAGCATCAAAGCGGCACTAAAATCATAACCGGGTAACGGTATAATTTATCTGTGAAACCGTGTGGTCGCAGCCACGCGTAGTCAGCAATCAGGCAACTAGCAATGGACACTTTAGCCAATTAAATTACCCTTGTCAAGCTGCTACAATCTCTGATTTGACGCTTCCAGGAATTATGCGGTAAGCTACTTCAACTCTACACTATTAGAACTTGGCAAGGAACCGGTACCCGGTAAAATATCGTCACACTAACGAAACTGAATAGATAGACCTCCAGTTTAAGAGGAGCGCAGCATGAATGTTGAGATAATCAGCCCGGGTGAGCCTGTATCCCGGAAACACATTCGTGAACACGTTGCGGCCGGGGGAATTATCGCCAGCCATACTCTCCAGCACCTCTACAACCAGGGGTTTTATGTCATCTTGCCGGTGATTTACACTTCACTAGGACTGACCCCCATCTCCGCCGGGTTTATCGGCATGGTGCGCCAGGTCAGTAGCGGCGCAGCATCAATGGTAGGTGGATTTATGGTAGACCGTCTGCAAAATTGGCGAATTCCAATCATGTACATCAGCCTGATGATGATAGGCCTGGGCTATCTGCTGATAGCCATATCACCAACCTACCTGTTGATCCTGCCGTCTCTAGCTATCGCCGGCGCGGCCAGCTCCCTCTGGCATCCGCCAGCAATAAGCTTGCTCTCACAGCAGTATCCGGAACGCCGCGGCTTCCTGCTGGCACTGCACCGTTCTACCGGCAACGTGGGCGATACTATAGGCCCGCTATTAGTGGGCGCGCTGCTACTGACGCTGGCCTGGCAGACCATCATGTTCGGCGCTTTCCCCATTGCGGTGGCACTGGCTTTACTACTTTGGATAATACTACGGCAGGTCAGCAGCTGGCAGAAACCGGCAGAGCAGACCACGCCTCAGCGCCGGATGGGTGAACAGGTTAATGCTCTAAAAGAAGTCGTGCGGAGCCGAGAGTTGATTCTCCTGCTGCTGGTATCGGGTCTCAGCGGACTCGGGCAGGGAAGCCTGACACTATGGCTACCACTCTACCTGCAAGAGACCCAGGGTATGGGCAGTCTCGGCATCGGCCTGCACCTGGGACTGCTCTCGGGTGTCGGCATCGCATCAGCACCGCTCCTCGGTATCTTGTCTGACCGCCTCGGACGAAAGCGGGTCATTTTCTTCATGCTGGTAATTAAGGTAACTCTTGCCACTTTGATGGCTCTGGTCGGCAGTGGCGTTCTGCTAACTATTCTGGTGGGTTTATTGGGAGCGTTCCTGTTTGCCCTGAATCCACTGGTGCAGGCAGCCGCCCTGGACTTCGCTGAAGGGAAGAAACTTGAAGGCAGCATGATTGGGCTGCTCTGGGGCAGTAACGCTGCATTCAGCGGCATCGCCCCGGTACTGATAGGCTTCCTGATTACCTCCCTGGGCTACGGAATATTGTTCTGGTATGTGGCGGCAATGAATACCTTAGCAGCACTAACATCTATCGTTCTACTATTGGCGCACCCCAAAACCCAGACCTCCAACGTGTAAATACAATGGTACGGACCAGAGCAAAGACCACGGGTTGCTACCGATTGACTGGAGAAGGCGTAACAAACGTTGCACTGTCCTTTATTCCCTCTACCCTGGGGTGCTTCACCGCTCGGTCAGACATCATGCTCCCCCTGGGGTGCTTCACCGCTCGGTCAGACATCCTGCTCCGGTAGCTTGCTAATTGTCTAGCCATCCTGTTTAAATAGCATGTTTACGCTTACAAGTATTCTAATTCGCTCGTTTTATCAGATATTCACTATTTTGCTTGACAAACATATATCATAGCATTATAGTCTAAAGCATTAGTTTGGTGTCATACTCTCGCTTGGTTATCTCATACTTAAAACCGTCTAGTCTTTCTAAGGGGGAAGAATAGCCATCTTCAATAAAAGCGGAACTAAGGGAAAAGACTCAATTAAAAGGAGGGAAAGAAAATGAAAGGAAAAATCATCTGGTTAATGGTTAGCTGTCTCATGGTACTATCCCCGGTGCTGGCATCCTGCGCCCCGGCAGCGCCTACCACGCCGGCGGCGCCAACCATACCCACCGCACCGACGACTCCAACGGCACCAGCAACACCAATGACCCCAACAACGCCGACAACCCCAGTAGCCGAAGTCCCCAAGTAT
>JACPSA010000081.1 GCA_016193545.1 Chloroflexota bacterium | reverse complement strand
GCGGTCTTCAGTAACTGCGGGCTAGTCTTCAACAAAGAGTCGGCGTTCTCCTGGCTAAGTAGCCGCTCAGAATCAGTCTTGGACGTGCGTAGCGCCGCCACTCGAGTAGAAACATCAGGTATGATTAGGTATTTCACACCATCCAGATAGGGCAATTGATTTCCTTTCCCCGGGCCAATAGGGTCCTTCCGCCAGTAGTTGGGGTTCCTGATAAAAGTGGTAGCGCTCGCCCGAACGTAGTCTTTCAATATAAATGGACCATTGCTAACATAGTTCTTGAGGTCCTCGAAATTTTTGCCCGCCTTAACCACTTCGGGCGCAAGGATGGTAACCGCCTGACCAATATAATAAAAAGTAGAGCCCAGAAAACCGGCCCGACCCTTAAGCATCACCGTCCACTTATCAGTGACTGTTACCGATACTGGGTATTCATTTGGTGTCAGCCTAACTAGGGCATAAGCGTTGGGCTCCGGGTAAGTAGGCAGCATATTAAAATTCCGCTTTATGTTAAACTCCACATCATAGGCATCAAGCTCTCTGCCCCCCACCAGCCGGCTCATGGCGTTATCCGGGTCAACTGCCCAGTGAATCCCTTTACGGATTGTGGAAAATGACGGTGTCATCGCCGACTATCTCCCAGCTTTCAGCTATTTCGCCGGTCTGGAATAGCATAACAGGGTTCCAGTTCTCGAAGATATTTCCACCGCCACCGGCCGGTCCCTTGGACCAGTCACCAGTTATCAGAGCCCCATTAGTTTGACCAAAGTTAGTGATGCCAAAACGACCCCGGTAGGCACCATCGAAGCTTGTTCCCTCACTTACGTCAGCAAAGGTATACACACCACCATATTTTGGTACTTCCGCTGCTGATGCTGTCGGAACTGTCGGCGATGTGGGCGTTGTTGGCGCAGTTGGTGTCGTGGGCGCTGTCGGCGTTGCTGGCGTTGTCGGCGTGGTGGGGGTTACCGGTGCTGCCGGAGCACATGATGCCAGCAACAGTGATAGTATCACCATATAACTCAATAATAACCAGATAACCTTCCTTTTCATTTGTATCACCCTCCACTATTTACTTCTCAGTAATTGCCAAACCCTAATACCCCATTTGTTTTTTCAGCGCCTGGTCAACCCAAATCCATTTAACGAAACCCAGTCTATAGGAAACGCCGATGTAATCCTCGCCGTGGTAGTTCTTGACCCAGGGCCACCACATGTGGTAAGTGGCGGGCGCAGGGAACTGTATGTACCAAGCCTGCTCAATAGCGTACTTGAAGAACTCCTTCATCATTGGCCACAGCTTGGGTGAATCAAAGATATAGTCTGCCCTAGTATCATCATAAACCTGATTAGCGTAAGAGTCATTAACCCGGGCAATGTTAGCCGTATCCGTCGGATTGGTGGGGTGAAAGGCAAAAAGGGTGTGAGCGCTGGCGCCGCCCGTGGCGGCATGCTTATGCTGGAAACCCTCCGTTATTGAGGTCTTTACCGCCCTTTCTTTTACGTCCATTACCAGATCAACACCAACCTTCTGCCAGTAAGCCTTAATTATGGATAAGAAATCAATCTCGTCGGCTATGGCAACCACTTCTATCTTAAAACCATTGGGATAGCCAGCCTCAGCCAGAATCTTCTTGGCTTTTTCCGGCTGATAGGTATACATGTCCCGGACTACCGCATTCTGCTCTGCCATCGGGGTATACATCGGTAGATTCTCTGGATAGGGTACCACCGGATAAACCAGGTCGGCATTGCCCTTAAAGTAGTCCTTGATGATGGTATCGTAGTTAATAGCCATAACCAGCGCCTGGCGAACCGTCTTGTTATACCAGGGTAGCTCGGGCTTGTCCACTCTGAGTCCGATCGAATCGGGACTTCTGGAAAGGTAACTCGTATACTTCGCTTCGGGGCGTTGCTGTATCATTACCAGCGCATCCTCCCAGCTAAGCGCCGATACACCGTCCCCGGTTAGTATATCAACCTTACCCGTGCGGAATGCTGCCTGCTGCGTAGACTTATCAGCAATAATCATGAATTTCACGCCATCCAAGTAAGGTAATTGCTGCCCCTTGCCCGGGCCGATGGGGTCTTTGTCCCAGTAATTAAGGTTCCGGACGAAGGTCACCGAGCTTCCCTCAACAACATCGGTTAGCAGAAACGGGCCGGTGCCAACGCTATGCTTCCAGTCCCGCATTTTATTGTATTTGGCGTATACTTCCGGCGGGTAGATATTACTGAAAGAACCGGTATAATAGAATACGGTGCTAAGCTGTCCGGGGCGGACCTTGATTTCAACCGTGTATTTATCAAGCGCCTTGACTGATAGCGGGCGCTCCTCCTCAACGACTCGAGCCTGCCAGTGACCTTCTGGGTCAAAAAACCAGCCATTTATGGAAGCAACAACATCATCCGCGGTCATTTCTCGGCCATTTACCAGCCGGCTGGCTTCACTCTTGGGGTTAAGGCCATAGTGAACCCCTTTGCGGAGGTGGTAGATAAGGGTATCATCACCGACTAATTCATAGCTTTCCGCCAACCGCATCGTGCTCAGATGTTTATCCCAGCTCGTCACCACCCAGCTTATCTGGTTAGCGCCGGCTGGGCCTTTGGCCCAGTCCCCTCCCCATAACGAGTCATTGGTGAGATTGAGGGTAAAAGTGCTGGACTTGTGAATCAATACCGGGGCATAGGCTCTCAGGGTCGTGAGAATGAGATTGACTGACCCGCCATACTTCGGCTTTTCCGCGGCTGGTGGGACTGGAGTGGTTGGTGCCACTGGTGCCGTTGTTGTAGTCGGAGTCGTTGGTGTCGTGGGCGCTGTCGGCGTTGCTGGCGTTGTCGGCGTGGTGGGGGTTACCGGTGCTGCCGAAGCACATGATGCCAGCAACAGTGATAGTATCACCAGATAACTCAATAATAACCAGATAATCTTCCTTTTCATTTTGCCCTCCTCTTATTGTTGATTAAAAGTTTCTTTGTCTTTACCTTTTCTTAGTGATAACTGACTTTGCTATTGAGACCGATTTCCCAGAGGGACTGATACCGGGAGGGGTTGGTATTTAAGTTGTAAAGCTGCCTGTTCTCACAGTACCCTGGTTTCCCTTAGCGAGGTCAGCTGCTGAGTACGGCTATTCTTACCTCCTCAGGAAACTCGATATGTTTACGCCAGCATCATAGAACTCGCTAAATAATATGACGTGGAAGTGCTGATTTAGACTATAATGCTGCAAGGCATAGATGTCAAGACAAAGAGTTATTATCTGACAAATCGAACAATACAGTATTTCATATAAGCGAAATATACAGTACTGATGCAACAGATAGACGATTAATCAAACTGCTGGAGCAGAATACCTGGCAGACCGGTGAGGTACTGGCTGAGACGCTTCGGGGTAAGCCCGGCTACAGTCAGGCGCAGACGGTAATAGCTACTCTGGAACAGTGAAGCATTGGGGCATAGCTCGGTAGCCTTTACAATGGATGTCTATAGCCATATAATTGACGGTATGCAAGAGGACGCTATGGCGCCTGCTGGACGAAGTACTGCCGGCAGGGGTATCTCAAAAAAATAACGCCAAATTAACGCCAGCATTAGCCCTTATGTCAACATAACGGTGAATTATAGCTTCAGCCGGGGTGGCGGAACAGGCAGACGCAGCGGACTTAAAATCCGCCGGAGCAATCCTTGTGGGTTCGAGTCCCTCCCCCGGCACCAAACAAAGGGTATTATTCAGTTATATTTTGTAATGTCATTCCCGCGAAAGCGGGAATCCAGCGTTGCCCCCCACCTGGATTCCGTGCCTGCACACCGAAGTGCGTTACGGCAAGCAGGCGTGTCAAGCACGGAATGACTACGCTCGGACAGTCTCTAAAGGAGATAGGGTCGTCAACAAGAGATAACCCGTTCTGAAGCAGGAATTAGTCCAGCGATTAGCCCGACGCTACACTAGCTTAGCTTCTTTCTTTTGAGTACATCACGCACTGCCTGCGCAATATCCTTAGCCG
>JACPSA010000080.1 GCA_016193545.1 Chloroflexota bacterium | reverse complement strand
GTTTGCCCATGGCAGCGGCAGCAGCCGTAACAGCCCGCGTAACCGATTTGTCGCTGAGGTCTTACGTGGTGCCGGACTGGGGACATTACTCTTCGACCTGCTGACCGGGGAAGAAGAGGCGGAGGACAGTCAGACCGGCAGGCTGAGATTTAATATCGGCCTGCTTGCCCGCCGCCTGGTGGCTGTGACCGACTGGCTGCAACAGAAGGACGAGACCCGTAATCTCGTCCTTGGCTATTTCGGGGCCAGTACCGGGGCGGCGGCCGCCCTGATAGCGGCGGCAGAAAGGCCGGAAATGGTGGCTGCTGTTGTATCACGTGGCGGACGCCCCGACATGGCGGCGCAGTTTCTCCGCGCTGTAAAGGCACCTACCCTCCTTATCGTGGGTGGCCATGACCCTCAGGTTATCGAGCTTAATCAGGAGGCATTGAACCAGCTCAAGGTAGAAAAGAAGCTGGTGATTGTTCCCGGCGCAACACACCTTTTTGAAGAACCAGGTGCTTTAGAAGAGGCGGCTCGACTTGCCGCCGACTGGTTTGTTACCTACCTCAAACGAACTCGGCAGGACTAGTTGCCAGTCGCCTGCCGAAAAAAGAAACAGGATAAGGAGGTGTTATTATGGCGACTTATGTAATTCTGAGTCGGATTTCTTCCCAGGCATTGCAGGACCCCAAGGACTTCAAACAAGTGGCTGAGGAAGTCTCGGCCAAGATTAAAAGTGACTGTCGTGGGGTTGTCTGGAAAGAGAGCTATGCTACGCTTGGACGTTTTGATGTAGTTGATATTGTTGAATCTGATGACCTGAAGCAGGTCGAAAGAGCCGCCATGATTATCCGTACCTACGGGCATTCGACTACAGAAACGTTGTTGGCAACACCCTGGAAGGAGTTTCTGGCGAGTTTATAGGCGTGCTCCTTGCTTGAGGCCTGGCAATTGCTTTGGTAGTATGGTTATCTTACGAGAGGGAGTGAAAAGAGGCTGTTATTATGTTCCTTATCGCCGACAATATCAGTACTCGGCGTGCCAGTGTCCGGTATATTTTCCAGCAGGCAAAGGCAGCCGATTGGGATACTGGCAGTGAACCAGCCCAAATGTTGAGTGAGCTGACGCGGCAGTGCGTTGCGGCTGGTGCCAATGCCCTGGAAATCAACATTCAGCAACACTATGACCGTCCGGAGGCGATGCAATTCGCTGTGAATGTGGTGCAAGGTGTTACCGACCTCCAGCTTTGCCTCAGCACCAACAATGCCGAGGCACTACAGGCCGGACTGCGTGCCAGCAAGCACCTGTCTTTGGTCAATTACCTTTCCATAGATGAAGCTAAGCTCAGGGAGATGCTGCCGGTAGCTGCTAATCACGGTGCCGGTGTTGTCTTCCTCGTTGGTGACATAGCGGTGGCCACTGATGTCCGTGAGATGCTACAAAAGACGGCTATCCTGGTTGGTGCCGCCAATGAAGTCGGTATACCCAATGATAGTATCTTTGTTGACCCCGGGCTGATTCATATTACCAGTGTTGCCGGTCAGCGCCATCTGGTCGAGATTTTAGACTTCCTGCGCGCTCTGCCTGATGCCACTGACCCGGCGGTGAAAAGTACCTGCTGGCTGGTTAATGGCTCGGCTGGTGCACCGCAGCGGCTACGACCAGTAATAGAGACGGCTCTACTATTGATGTTGGCCGGTGCCGGCCTATCTTCAGTTTTTCTGGATGTCTTGCTGAAGGAAAACAGGCGAACGGTACGGCTGCTTAAAATTTTCAACAACGAGCTCGTCTATTCGGACGGCGAGATTAGATATGACTGAGCCTAAAATTTCACAGATACGTAAGCGAAATGGTTCCATAGTCCCATTCGACCCCGCCAAGATTGCCCGAGCGATATATAAGGCGTTGCTGGCTACCGGAACCGATGACACTGCCCTTGCTGATAAGCTGGAAGTCCAGGTGGTCAAACTTCTGGAAGACCGGCTGGGTCAGGCGATTCCTTCTGTAGAAGGAGTGCAAGATATCGTTGAAGAAGTTCTGATGACCCGTGGCTATGCTAACATAGCCAGAGCCTATATTCTCTACCGGCAACAAAGGGCAGATATCCGTCGGCTGAAGCAGGTCATCGGCGTTAAAGATGACCTTAAACTCGGTGTCAATGCCGTCAAGGTGTTGGAGCGCCGCTATCTGTTGAAAGATGAAGAAGGCAATGTTATTGAGACGCCAACCGGGCTTTTCCGGCGGGTAGCTCATGCCATTGCTGGCGCAGAGACGAATTTCAACCCGGCGGTGGACACGAAAGGATTGGAGCAGTCATTCTTTGAGTTGATGAGCAATCTTGAATTCCTGCCTAATACCCCGACACTGATGAACGCCGGTGTGCCGTTGGGACAGCTATCAGCCTGTTTCGTTCTGCCTGTGGAAGATTCTATCGTGTCTATTTTTGAGACACTCAAGAATATGGCTGTTATTCACCAGTCGGGGGGAGGTACCGGCTTTTCCTTCAGCCGTCTCAGGCCCAGAGGTGATATTGTCCGCTCCACCAAGGGAGTTGCCTCGGGTCCGGTTTCCTTCATGAAGATTTTTGATGCGGCGACTGCCGTTATGAAGCAGGGTGGCAAGCGGCGTGGCGCTAACATGGGTATTCTGAATGCTGACCATCCCGATATCATTGAATTCATTGAGTCTAAAAGTGATGGCGTAACATTGTCCAACTTTAATATTTCCGTCGGGGCTACTGACGAATTTATGGCAGCGGCTTTAAGAGGAGAAAAATGGGCTTTAATCAATCCCAGAACCGGCAAAGAAACCAGGACAATCAATGCTGGTGTGCTCTTTAATATGATAGTCAATAATGCCTGGAGAACCGGCGACCCCGGTCTTATTTTTTTGGACGAGATTAACCGCCGCAATCCGACGCCACAATTGGGTAGGCTGGAGGCGACTAACCCGTGTGGTGAGTTGCCGCTGTTTCCTTACGAAAGCTGTAATCTGGGGTCAATCAATCTTTCAAGGATGGTCTCCAACGGACAACTGGATTGGACAAGACTGGAGCAAGTAGCGGAGCTGTCTGTACATTTCCTGGATAATGTCATTGAAGCTAACATCTTTCCTCTTCCGGCCAT
>JACPSA010000101.1 GCA_016193545.1 Chloroflexota bacterium | reverse complement strand
TTCTTTATCTGAGATGGCAATAATACTGGCTTTTGTAGCGGGATTGACTGATTTGATAGGTGGATTCGCCCCGCTTTTCCCCCGCCTGAAGTTCATCAGCACCCGTTATGTTCTTGCCTTTGCCAGCGGGACAGTTATTTCTGCGGCCTTCTTTGAACTCCTACCGGAGGCCAACATCGAAGCTAACTGGGCTCTGGTTGGTATCGGATTCTTCGTTATGTACCTTATCGATAAAGGTCTGTCACTGCATCAATGTGGTGAAAGTGAGTGCGAAGTAACCGGAGTTAGCTGGATTACCGTCCTGGGCATGGCTTCGGACAACATTATCGATGGGGCTGGCATTGCCGTTGCTTACCTCACAGACCCACGCCTGGGGTTCCTGGTGACTCTGGCTGTCGTCGCGCACGAGATACCTCAGGGCTATACCACGACGCTGGTTATGAGAAGTCAAAATTATCGATTCAGCCGAATAATAGGCATGCTGCTACTAGCGGCTATCATGTATCCGATTGGAGCGACCATAGGTAGCCTCATACCGGAATCAGTCCATCAAGCAGCCATTGGTTTCGTCGCTGGAGTCTTTATCTATACTGGTGCTTCGACTCTGATGACTGAGGCGCATCGGCACTTCAACAAGTGGGTGATACTATTCCTGATGATAGGAGCACTGATTTCCTTAGGGCTGAAGTTCATCGAGTAGACCTAACTCCAATCAATCTGGGCACTACCTATAGCGCACGCGCCAGACGCGCTCCATCATAGATAGCATCGACGATACGCCTCGGTTCGACACAGTCGCCGGCAACATGGATTTCGCTAACCTTACCCTCGATAGCCTTAGACAGACGGTCATCAGCGATAGCTCCTGTAGCCAGGACTATGGTATCGGCTTTAAGCGTCCGTTGTTTACCATCACTATCGACCAGAACCAGTCCTTCTTTGGTTATCTCCTTATATTCCTTGACTCCGGGCATCAGGGTAACATTCTTCTCCTTAAGACGGTTAAGCAGAGCACGCCGGTTATTAGCAACCATTGCCGCAGCCATCTGTGCTCCCCGGCGCACCACGGTTACCTTCTTGCCCTGGTCAGACAGAAAATCAGCAGTCTCACAACCGACCAGTTCACCGCCAATGACCACAACCTCTTTACCCACATTACCCCCGCCGGTAAGGACATCCACCGCTGTTACCACCCTATTTTTACTTATACCCGGAATATCAGGTGTCATCGGTACCGACCCGGTAGCCACGATAACGGCGTCCGGCTTTTCTTTTTCAATCAGTTGAGGTGTAACCTCAACACCGAGCTTGACCTGGACGCCATTCTTCTTGAGCTGATAGGCCAGATAACGGTTCAGTATTCCTATCTCTTCCTTATTTGGCGGCACCGCCGCCGGTATCAGCTGTCCGCCCAGTTCTTTTTGCTTTTCATAAAGAGTAACCTTATGTCCCCGCAGAGTTGCCACGCGCGCTGCTTCCATGCCCGCCGGCCCGCCGCCAACGACCATCACCTTCTTCGACTTCTGAGCAGGCTCGATAGCAAAATCCGCTTCCTTGCCGGTGGCAGCGTTCACCGAGCATCTGAGATTACCACCGGTAGCCCTCGGCTCGGAACAGGTATTACAGCTAATACACGGTATAATATCCTGAATTCTCTCGCCGGCTGTTTTTTCCATCCAGTAAGGGTCGGCAATAAGCTGGCGACCGATACCTATCATATCGGCTTTGCCATCAGCCAGTATCTTCTCGGCAACCTGGGGGCTCTTGATACGGCCGACGCCAATTACCGGTATTTTAACCCGGCGCTTGATGGCTTCGGCGTAGGGAACAAAAGTGCCTTCCGGTTGGCCGGCTTCGGGGCTGGCAACACCTCCTGTCCCGGCAGAACGCCCTAAAGAGATATCGATGACATCGATACCGGCCTTCTCCAGTTCGCCGGCAAAGCGGACACTCTCCTCCAGAGTTATGCCGCCGGGTATGTCTTCCACCGCCCCGATACGGTAAAAAAGGGGATAGCTATTGCCGACTGACGTCCGCATAGCTGCAACTAGCTCGGTGCCAAAACGCATACGGCCGGTCAGGTCCCCCCCATACTTATCTTGACGGTGGTTGGTCCCGCCGGAGAAGAACTGGCAGACCAGATAACCATGCGCTCCATGAACTTCAACAAAGTCGAGCCCGGCCTTGCGGGCATTAGCCGCACCGGCAGCAAACGTGCCGATTATGGCCTGCATTTCATCTACGGTGAGAGCGCGTTTGTCATCGACAGCCGAGGGGGCCACCAGTGCGCCTCGTGTATCCTGAGGAGTACCAGTCCCTGCCGGGAACCGGTTACCATGCCAGAACTGTACGCCTATCTTAGCCCCGGTCCGATGAATGTCATCGGTGAGACCGCGGACACCTTCCAGGAAAGCTTCGACTCCTCCCGGCTTACCCCACGCCTCATCGTTAGCAAACACGTCTACCGATACGCCAGCCATGATGATGGCACCGACGCCACCGCGGGCACGCTCCCCGTAATAAGCCCTCGACCGCGAACCTCTAAACCCCATCCCTACCAGCATCGGCAACATCACCACACGATTTTTAAACTTCACTCCTCTAATAGTTATCGGTTCCAAGAGTTTCATTCGCTATCCTCCTTAATCAAACGCTACAGCACCCAGTCTAACAAAAGTAACTTTTGGCTGCAAGAAAGGTTTTATGGAAGTCGGGATTATTCAGCCGGCACATCGGTCACCAGCTTTTGCCCGGCCAGGAAAGCCTGCCGTAGAGCCTCCGGATGCTTGGTGATGTCCCCTTTTTCATCAATATTACGGAACAATAAGTCCCCGGCATAAATAACGTCCATGACGGTGAACAGGCTTTTTATGGTAGCCACCGACCCATCGAACACATTGGCAACTTTACGGCCGGCTACAGAAATGAACAGCCCCTTCCTCTCCCGGCGGTCGCGCAGGGGTGGCTGTTTCAGGACATATTTTCTCGCCCACAACGCCTGACAGCGGTCAATCATCGCCTTCATCTGGGCACTGACTCCCATAAAGTGGACGGGAGAAGCCAGCACGATGCGGTCCGCCTGCTCCAACTCACGGTAAATCATCTGCATATCATCCTGAATCTTACACTTCCCCTTCTTGAGACAGGTATCACAGTGCTGGCAGGGAGCGATATCAAGTTCATCGAGGATAATAGTTTTAACCTCAGCCCCCTGGCTGGCGGCACCTCGCATCACTTCAACCAGCAGCAGGTCGGTATTACCACCCCGCCGCGGACTACCGGCAATACCCAGTACTCTCAATTCAGGTCTCCACCAATATCGTTCAGCATCTCCGCCTCCCTGGCCCTCATCTTCTGCTTATCCTCAGGCCTTTCATGGTCGTATCCCAGCAGGTGAAGCACCCCATGAACAATAAGAATTGCCACCTCTTTTTTGACAGAATGTCGATGCTCTTCAGCCTGGAGAACCGCCTGAGGATAAGAAATAATTACCTCACCAAGATGCTGTATTCCATCGGGAGCGACGACAAAAGAAGCCGGGTCTCTGTCGGCACTTTCCGGCAACATGGCGAAGGACAGGACATCAGTAGGCTCATCTTTACCCAGATAGTTCAAATTTAGTCGGCGCACTTTTTCCTGACCGACGATAACCAGACCAAGCTCGGCTTCAGGGCTTACACCCTGAGCAACCAGGACTTTCTCAGCCACATTCTCCAGCCAGTCCGTTTCAAGGACACCGTCGAGACCATCATCAAACAAAACATTAATCTCCATTTGTGCCTAACATCATAGCACAGCCCGGACAACCCCTCAAATGAGACTATCTGTTGTCGCAGTAAATTTTACACCAGCAGCCTCTTGCGCTATACTGTAGTTACCATTTAGCCACAGTGAGGTCGGCAGTGAGTTTTAGCCAGCTCATGGATAAAGCTAAGGAGTATCTTCCCCCGGAGAAGATAGCCATGGTTAACCGCGCTTACAATTTCGCTATGAAAGCGCATGAGGGTCAGCTACGCAAATCAGGTGAGCCTTACCTGGAGCACCCGCTCCAGGTAGCCTTGACCCTGGCTGAACTGCAACTGGACGCCAGTTCTCTGGCAGCGTCCTTACTGCATGATGTCTCCGAAAACTGCGGCATAGCTATTGCCCAGATTGAAACCGAGTTTGGTCCAGAGGTAGCCAAGCTGGTCGATGGCACCACTAAACTGGGTAAGCTGTCCTGGCAAGAGCCGGAAGAAGTAGCGCGACGCGGCGGTACTGCCGCCAGAGCCGCGCAGGCAGAGAACCTGAGGAAAATGCTGGTAGCCATGGCTGAAGACCTCCGCGTGGTGTTTATCAAACTGGCTGACCGACTGCATAATATGCAGACCCTGGATGCCCTACCACCGGAGAAACGGCGCCGCATTGCCCAGGAGACGGCCGAGATATACGCTCCTCTGGCACACCGCTTAGGCATATGGGAGCTAAAATGGCAACTAGAGGACCTGTCCTTCCGCTACCTGGAGCCGAGGAAGTACCACCACATTGTCAAGCTGGTTACCGAGCGTAGCAGTCAACGCGAGGAGTTCATCGCCCAGGTCATTCAGATTTTACAAAATGAGTTTGAACGGGGGGGGCTAAAAGCCGAGGTTTTGGGCAGACCCAAGCATATCTACAGCATCCACCAGAAAATGGAGAAATACGCTGGACTGGGTAAAGACTTCGATGATATCCATGACCTTCTCGCTGTCCGGGTGCTGGTCGATAGTGTCGCCGATTGCTACAGCGCCCTGGGCACGGTCCACAACTTATGGCATCCTCTACCCGACCAGTTTAACGACTTCATTGCCAACCCCAAATCAAACGGGTATCAATCATTACATACCACCGTAATGTACCAGGGTACGACTCCCCTGGAAATACAGATTCGCACTCACCAGATGCACCGCATCGCTGAATTCGGGGTAGCCGCTCACTGGCGGTACAAAGAGGGTGAAAAGAAAGACCTTCATTTTGAGGAGAAGATAAGCTGGCTGCGCCAATTAGTGGAATGGCACCGGGAACTAAGCGGGGCGGAAGAGTTCCTGGAATCAGTGAAGACGGACATCTTTATTGACCAGGTTTTTGTCTATACCCCAAAAGGAGAGATAAAGGATTTACCCAAGGGTTCCACCCCCCTTGATTTCGCCTACCGGGTTCACACCAACCTGGGACACAGTTGCGTCGGGGCAAAGGTGAATGGACGGTTGGTATCCCTCAATTATCAACTCAACAACGGTGATGCCGTCGAAATTCTCTCAACTAAAGCGCGCAAAGGACCGAGCCGCGACTGGCTGAACCCTGTCCTGGGTTATGTTAAAACGTCACATGCCCGGGAAAAGATACGGCAGTGGTTCAAGAAGCAAGAGCGCACCGACAATATCGAGCGTGGACGGGAGTCCCTAGACAAAGCAATGAGGCAGCTGGACATCAAACTCAGTGAGCGAGAGAATCTGGCCAGGCTGTTCAAATATGATAATCTTGATGATTTTTATGACGCCATTGGTTATGGCGGGATTACCACTCAGCAGGTTGCCATGAAGCTAGCCGCCCAGCAACAGCAGCCCAGACTAGCGGAAACGGTAGCACCCCGTCAACCATCATCAGCAATCAGGGTACGCGGGACAAAAGACCTGCTCACTCAGCTGGCTCAGTGTTGCCATCCGGTACCCGGTGATAAAATTATTGGCTATGTTACTCGTAACCGGGGGATAACCGTGCACCGTCAGGACTGCTATAATGTGATTCATGAGGATGAAAAGGACAGGTTGATTCCGGTAGAATGGGGAGAGACGAATTCGCTATACCCGGTAAAAATTCAAGTTCAATCCCGGGACAGAGTGGGCTTGATGCGTGATATCACTACCCTGGTAGCCGAGGAAAAAATCAACATTTCTGCCGTAAGCTTAACCAATAACAGTGACCACACTATATCCACATTCCTGACATTAGAAACAGCCAGCTTAGCCCAGCTAAGCCGACTCCTGGCAAGAATCGAAGGTATTCGTGAGGTAATCAGTGCCAGCAGGATAGGGGACGGAGCGTCAATGAAAGCCAACCCCCAGCCTGATACGGCTAAAGTAAAATAGGTGATTCCCAAGTTACAAAATAATAAACCCAATGGAGGTAAATAGTGCCAGTTACTAAATCAGCCCAGAAGCAGATGCGTGCCGCCGGAAAAAGAAGATTACGCAACAAGTCAATCGATAGCCTGTGTAAGACCAACATCAC
>JACPSA010000076.1 GCA_016193545.1 Chloroflexota bacterium | reverse complement strand
GCGAAGTCAAATAATTCTGCAGGCATTCAAAGCATTGCCGCCCCTTTTCATCCATGGCGATTATCTCGCCATCGAGAATAACCTCAGAGGCTGGCTGACGGCTGAGGTCGGGGAGAAGCGAGACGTATTGCCGGGTAACATTGTTGCCTCGGCGGGAGAGCAGGGTCACATTCCCATCACGTATTTGGGCAATAACACGGTAACCATCCAGCTTCGGCTCGAAAATCCAGTCGGGATGGGAAAAGGGGTGCTCGGCAAGGCTGGCAAGCATTGGGGCAATGGCAGAGGGGAAGGGAGTCGGGCGAGCTCCAGATAACTGCTTTAGGTTAAGCTGTGTGACTATCGCCGTATCAGGCAAACGCTTAGCCTTCACATCCTCAACGGTACGGGCGGAGACTACTGACCGCTCTTCCTTCAGGATATCGGCGTCGGGGCTGGCATAATCATCACGGTGCTTCATCAGGAGCCAGTCTTTTTCCCTTTTCTGCATTTTGACCAGTGTCCAGGAACCCTTAAGTTTGTGGCCACGCAGGAAAAACGAGAGCTTGCCTTTCTCCAGACCGCGTCTCATTTGTTCTTCGGCAGCAGCGCGGTCGCTGAAAAGAAGTCTATCTTCTTCATCAGGAGAGTAGGTACCGCTATCCCAGACAATGACCTCCCCGGCACCATATTCCCCTTTGGGGATGATGCCTTCGAAGGTGGCGTATTCCAGAGGATGGTCTTCAACCATGACGGCAAGATGTTTGGCCTCGGGGTCGAGAGATGGACCCTTGGGCACCGACCATGATTTGAGCACACCATCAAGCTCAAGCCTGAAATCATAATGTAACTGTCGGGCATGGTGTTTCTGAACAACAAAAATCAAAGGCCCTTTATTTACCTCCGCCTGAGGTGGCGGTTCAGGGGTACGCTGAAAATCACGCTTTTCTCGGTACTGTCCAAGCCCTGTAGTCATACTTAATGCTATAATTTTATAGGACAACTGTCCAGACGAGGTTTGAAAATGGGACGAAATCTGGTCGGAATATCCTCATGGGCGGAGCCAGAGCTGATACAGAGCGGATTCTATCCGGCTGAAGTCAAAACAGCGGAAGAAAGGCTCAGCTATTATGCAGCTCGTTTTTCTGTTGCCGAGATAGATTCGAGCTATCACTTCTTCCCGACACAGCGCAATCTGGCGCTCTGGTTGGAAAACACGCCTGATGGCTTCACTTTCGATGTCAAGGTGTTCAGCCTCTTTACCCAGCATCCTACACCATTTAGCGCACTTCCACGAACCATTCGTGAAAAGTACGGAGGACAGATTCAAGCCAAAGAAAATGTTTATCTGCATCATCTCCCGGACGCGGCAGTCGAAGAACTCTGGACGATACTTATCCGGACTATGGAGGCTTTCCGGACCGCCGGCAGACTTGGTGCGGGGCTTTTTCAGTTCCCGCCTTGGTTTCATCCCGAGCCAAAGAACTTCGATTACATTGCCAGATGCCGGGAGAAACTGCCGGATTATCAGATGGCAGTAGAATTCCGCGTGGGTAGCTGGCTGGAGAAACGCCGTGAAGAAACTCTGGAGTTTCTCCGTAAGCACGGCATTGCTCTGGTTTGTGTGGATGAACCTCAGGGATTTAAGTCGAGCGTGCCACCAGTAGCAGAGGTCACAGCACCGCTTGCGCTTGTCCGCTTCCATGGACGGAACAAGGATAACTGGGAAGGTAAAGGTCTCCCATCAACTGAAAAATTCAGCTATCTTTACAGCGAAGATGAGCTAAAGGAATGGGTCCCCAAAATCCGGTCCATGGCAGAAGGTGCCAAAGAGCTACACGTTATCTTTAAGAATAAGCATGCGGACTTTCCTGTCAAGAACGCTACGCAGATGAAGGGACTATTAAAGATTACCTGATGGCTGGTTCCTTCTTGGCAGCTTCGATGCTGGCACGCAGCGTCGCCATAAGGTCGACAATCTCTGCCTTGGGTGCCGCCGGGGCAACAATCTTCTCGCCCGTGACCTTGGCTTCAATAACCTTTTTCAGAGCTTCCTGGTATTCATCCTTATATTCTTCCGGGGTAAAGCTTTTAGCCATTGCCTTGACCAGTGAAACAGCCATGTCAAGCTCGGCCTCGGTGACTCGGGTCTTCGAAGGAAAGAGTTCTTTTCTTGACAATAGCTCAGTTGCATAGTGCATGGTATGTAGCACCAGAATATCTTCGAGAGGTCTCAGGCAACCGAGATGTTCCCGCCGCTGAAAGGAAACTTTGGCGACGCCTACACGTCCTGTTTTCTCCAGTGCTTCTCTGAGAAGTCGGAAAGGTTTGGCGCCAAGCTCTTCAGGCTCCAGATAGTGAATGCCGAAATAATAGATTGGGTCTATTTCCTTCGCCTCGACGAATCCGAGAATATCAATAGCATGTGAAGTCCTGATGGGCACTTTTTCAAAATCGCTGTCATTTAAGACAACGTACTGCTCCTTGGCGACCTCGTATCCTCGCACCGTATCTTTAATGCTAAAATACTCGTCATCGGTCTCGCAGTGTAATACCTGTTTGGGCCGGGTGAGGCACTTTTTGTGGAGAAGATGAAAACTCAATGTCTTGCTCTCAGTACCTACATACATTTTAACCGGTATGGCAACAAGTCCAAAGCTGATGACGCCTTTCCAAAAGGCTCTTGGCATAGCCCACCTCCTGATAGTTGATGTCTCTTAAAGAATAAGATACCATAGAAGGCTGGCAATAACCACGTCCCAATTGGGTAAAAATAAAATCTTTGTTGCCCTGAATATTATGGGAATAAATATCTCAGCTAACCCTTGACAAATACTACAGGTTGTGGTACTTTGACTTTGTTGCCCAATATACAGTAGAGTTTAGTGATGAATTGTCCATTTTGTGGTTATCATGATTCGAAGGTTATTGACTCTCGTGATGTCAACGATGGCGTGCGCCGCCGGCGGCAATGCCTGAGCTGTAGCGCCCGTTTTACTACTTATGAGCGGTTGCAGCCGGTCAGCCTTTTTGTGATTAAGAAAGACCAGAGGCGTGAAGAGTTCAGCAAAGATAAGCTGCTCGCCGGTCTGCGGAAGGCTTGTGAAAAACGGCCGTTGCCTACCGGCGCCGTCGATAAGCTGGCTGACGATATTGAGGCTGAGCTTTACCACCAGGGTAAAGCAGAGATACCCACGACCATAATCGGTGATATGGTTATGGAGCGGTTAAAGAGACTGGACTACATTGCTTACATCCGTTTTGCCAGTGTCTACCGGGACTTTGCTGATATCACCGCCCTGAAGCGGGAGATAGATAGTCTGGTCACTGATAAAACAGAGGTCTCCCGCCCTACCAGTCAACTATCTTTGCTCCCCAATGAGGAGTTGGTGACCGTAGCTAAAGGACGTCCGAGGAGTCGGCGATGAACATCGGCAAACAAACCGGCAACAAACAATCGAGTGAGCTTAATCGCACTGAAATTCTGAGGGCGGTGGTGGCTGACGCCGAATCTATGGGTCTGCGTGACCGGGATAAGATAGAGCGGCTGACCAGCCAGGTGATTGAGCGTCTGGAAAGGCCGCAGACCCTGCCCGGGATGGAAGAGCTTGTGCCCAGGTCTGGCCGGCAAAGGAAGAGCCTGCCAACGAAATCTGAAATCCAGGCGGTAGTCAGAGAAATCCTGGCGGCGGAAGAGCCGGCTCAGAAAAGGGAGGTCAAACCTATGGCAGAACCAGCGAGCCGGGTCAAGCCGGAAGTTCCACCTGTGGCGAGAAGCGGTGGCGAGTCACTGGCACCTGGTATTAATCTTAGTGAAAACGCCCTTAGTGTTCTCAAAAAGAGGTATCTCAAGAAGGATAAACAGGGCCAGCCTATCGAGACCGTAGAGGAAATGCTGCACCGTGTAGCGCAGGCAATCGCGGCGGCGGAGCTTATCTATAATCCGGAGGCTGATGTTAAGGCTAAAGAGGCAGAATTCTACCGGGTAATGGCTAGCCTGGAGTTTCTGCCCAATTCGCCGACCCTGATGAATGCCGGGCGGGAGCTGGGGCAACTATCGGCTTGTTTTGTGCTGCCCGTAGAAGACTCGATGGAGTCTATCTTCGACGCGGTGAAATATACGGCGCTCATCCATAAGAGTGGCGGCGGGACGGGATTTTCCTTCTCCAGACTCAGACCGGAAAGCGACCGGGTGGGTTCGACCGGCGGAGTCGCCAGCGGTCCCGTTTCCTTTATGCGGGCTTTTGATAGTGCCACTGATGTTATCAAGCAGGGGGGTATGCGGCGTGGGGCTAATATGGCTATCCTTAATGTTGACCACCCTGACATTATGAGGTTCATTGTTGCCAAAGAGGACCTTACTTCCCTGACTAACTTTAACCTTTCGGTGGCGGTCAACACTGAATTTATGGAGGCAGTCAAGGCGGGCAGCGATTATAATCTGGTCAATCCGCGGACTAAAGAGGTGGCCGGCAAGCTTAATGCCAGCGAGGTATTTAACCGGATGGTGGATATGGCCTGGAAAACCGGCGACCCGGGTATTATCTTCATCGACCGGATAAATGCTGATAATCCCACCCCGAATCTCGGTAAGATTGAAAGCACCAACCCCTGTGGTGAGCAGCCACTGCTGCCCTATGAGTCATGTAACCTGGGCTCGATTAATCTAGCCAGAATGCTGCGTACTGCCCACGGAGCTACCGAGATTGATTATCCCAGGCTGGCCAGGACGGTCAAAGTTGCCGTCAGGTTTCTGGATAATGTTATCGATGTCAATAAATTCCCTCTGTTCCAAATAGAGGAAATGACCAAGAAATCGAGGAAGATAGGGCTGGGGATAATGGGCTTTGCCGATATGCTCATCCAGTTGGGTATTCCCTATAACTCGGAAGAAGCGTTGCGGGTGGCTGAGAAAGTGATGGCAGCCATTTCTAATGAGGCGACTAAAGCCTCGCAGGAGCTGGCTAAAGAAAGGGGGGTATTCCCTGCCTTCGAGGGGAGCGTTTATGCCCGTGATGGGATTCGAGTGAGAAATGCGACCAGGACTACTATTGCGCCTACCGGTACGCTGAGCATCATCGCCAACTGCTCAGGTGGTATCGAGCCGCTATTTGCTCTGAGCTATATTCACAATATACTGGATGGTGCCCACATGGTCGAGGTGCATCCCTATTTTGAGGAAGTGGCTAAGAAAGAGGGCTTCTACTCCGATGAGCTGATGCAGCGGCTGGCTGAGGGTGCTCACCTCAGTGATATGGATGACGTGCCCGATAAAATCAAGCGGGTGTTTGTAACCGCCCACGAAATAAACCCCGAATGGCATGTCCGGATGCAGGCCGCCTTCCAGAAGTCCACCAACAACGCCGTATCGAAAACGGTCAACTTCGCCTATGAGGCTACCCGTGAGGATATCGCCAAGGTATATATGATGGCTTATGATTTGAAGCTAAAGGGGATAACTATTTACCGGGATAGGAGCCGTGAAGCGCAGCCGTTAAGTACCAGCCCGGTGGAGAAAAAAGTAGAAGAGCTGGAAAGGGTTGGGATTACCCCCAGAAAGCGACCGAAGAGGACATCCGCTTTTGTCGAGAAGGTTACTACCGGTTGTGGCAATATGTATGTAACTGTAGCCTCTGATGAGGAGGGGCTTTTTGAAGTTTTTTCGACCCTCGGCAAAGCCGGAGGCTGTGCTACTGCCCAGCTTGAAGCTATCTGCCGGCTTATCACGCTGGCATTGAGGTCAGGAGTAGAGATTCCCTCGATAGTGAAGCAGCTCCGCGGTATCCGTTGTCCGTCCATTGCCTGGGAAGAGGGTAAGGCGGTGCTCTCCTGTGCCGATGCTATTGCCAGCGTGCTGGAAAAGCAGGTAAAGGATGACACCGGTAAGGGTAGTAATCATGATAGTGATACTGTAAATAAGCCGGAAAACTATGGACTGGCACGGAACATCGCCGGGCAGTGTCCTGACTGCGGTGGCCTGTTAGCCTACCAGGAAGGTTGCTTTGTCTGTCATGCCTGCGGCTATACTAAGTGCTAGAAACTATTGACAAAATACACGGAAACGTGTATGATAAGGTCATGGATATTTTCGAGCTTTTGGCCTACAATAAGTCAAAAGAGGGTGAGGTTATGGTTTCTAAAACGACGAATTCTCTTTTCCAAATATACGGTGGCGACTGCCGGCAACATCTCATAGGAGGAGACATAAATAACATCGCCCTTTCTTTTGTAGACCCACCATTTCGTCAAGGTAAAAGCTACAGATTTTTTGATGATGACCAACCAGAAGAGATGTACTGGGAGTGGAT
>JACPSA010000075.1 GCA_016193545.1 Chloroflexota bacterium | reverse complement strand
GCTTCCTGAACTTCAATACCTAACCTCAGTAGGGCAATATCCGGCACGATAGTCACTTTACCCTGTCCGTTAACCCAGATGCCTTCCTGCTGGCTACTGGCTACCTGGATAGTGCTACTCGGCTGGCAGCCGACCAGGCCAACTAAGGCCAACCCTAACGCCAGCCCTGCTACTAACAACCACTTCTTTTTCACTACTTACCTCTGTTACTAAATTTCTGTCACTAAATATATAAACGAAAAAATCGCCAGTTGGTTAGTGGCGATTTTTCAAAAATTTTTCAAATTCAGTTTTCGCCTAGTCGTCTATCGATTCCAATGCCCTCTTATAGCCGTCTTCGGATATGGCAATAGCCCGCAGCAATGCCGGCCTGGCTGATGGCGGGACTTTACTGAGCAGAGCACGCAGACGCTCAGGGTGACTGAATGCATAATGAACCACGGTCTCCCGCAGTTTCTCCCGGCGGTCATCTTTGGCACTTTTCTCTTTACCGCGTTCTGCCTGCTCAAACATTAAAGGTGCTTTTTCAGCCTCCAGTGCTCTTTTCAGCTCAGGCGATTCAGCCACTGCCGGCACCGTAACGGCACCATCCTTAATTCTTTGAATGGCCGACAGGTCGGTTATCCTTGCCAGGTAAGCATCCAGACGCCGGGTAGTTTGCTCCACCTTTTCCAGCTCACTGTCATCAGCCATGCGGACTATCTCCTCGACCCTCTTATCGGCCAGCCTGGCATAAAGCTCAGCCTTACCCAAACTGGACGGAGTTAATATCAATCGTACCCTTTCGGTAGCCAGCTTGACCGGATAAAGGGGCTGGTCAGGCATACTATTAGCCGAGGCTGCCACCGTACCACTACCTACCAGCAAGAAAACCAGAACGGCCGTCAACACCACTGCCCACTGCGGCCGCCAGCTAAAGGAAGAAAGGCTCTTCCTAGGCAGCATCCCCTGAAGTACCGAATACAACTGGTATCTGGCTTTATCCCTTAGCTCAGGACGCGGCTGTATGGCGGACACCTGTTTAACCGACAGAGCCGTTTCCAGCAATGGCTTAAGCTCATCCGCGTACTCCGGAAAGCTCTGCAGACACTGCTCTACAGTCTCACCCTTAATCAGCAGTTGCTCCAGACACGCATCCAGCGCATTATTAAGTTTTCTGGACTTTCTCATCAGTATTCACCAATAACGTCTTGCGCAGAGCCACAATCGCACTATGCTGTAGGGCTTTTATTGCCCCCTGGCTCTTTCCCATAATCCTAGCGACCTCGGCAGTCGATAACTCGCTGGCAAAGCGGAGAGAAATCACCTCACGCTGCGCCTCAGTCAACTGCCTGGTAGCTGATAGTAACTGCTTAATATCTAAACTGTGCTCGACCATTTGCTGAGGATTACTGTCACTGACCAGCAACGATTCATCCAGAGGAGCCGCCGCCCGCTTTCGCCTCTTTCTAAAATAGTCGACTACCTGGTTATGAGCAATACGGAATAGCCAGGCAGCAAAGGGTGCTCCCTGCCAGTTGAAGGAAGAAATAGACTGGAGAGCGTTAACAAATACCTGCTGCGTCATATCTTCCGCCTCCGTCCTGTCCCCTATCCTGAGAGTCACATAACGATAAATCCGGTCAAAGTGTGCCTCATATAATCTGGCGAAAGCTGTCTGGTCATGCTGCTTAGCTCGCCGGATGAGGCTCTCCTCATCTTGCACCTGACAACCCCCCGTTAGCTAAACCTCAATCTAGCCATTCATCAGGGCGTTACCCTGTGCATATAGTATAACGAACGAAATGGCAAAAAGATAGACATTGAGTTAGTTCAGATAGACCAGTGACACATCTCAGGCTCAGACTGTTACAGTTTCTTATAGCGAGTTACCAACCCTACCCCCTTAATCCCCTTCCCCAGAGGGGAAGGGGAGAGGTTTTTAGGGGGCGTAGCCCCCCTTCCTACTTATTCCCCCTCTCCTACCAGGAGAGGGGGTTAGGGGGTGAGGTCACTCAAAGGTTTGCTGAATGAAGAAGTGTCACCAATCATATAAACCAGTACAGACCTTTGAATTGGATGTCAGTATAAAATAAAGCGGGTTATTACTGGTAGCAGGCAATGTGCTACAATAATTCCAGGGTCAACGCTCATTTCTGGGGGATGAAAAACTTGGTTTGCTATGTGCGTTCGATGCGCCAGGAGGATATTGCTCAGGTAGCCAAAATTGACCGTGAAGCCTTCTCCACTCAACTGCCACCACCTGACTTTCACTATGAGTTACGGAACAAGGTAGCTCATTACATTGTCGCCTGCGATAAAGCGGAAAATAGCAGTAATCCGGTTAACCTGGAGGCTCCTTCCGGAAACAACTCAACCGGGCTGTCAGCCCGACTAATCAACCTGTTTCGCCGCCGCCACTTCGTCAACAATGAATTGCCCCCAACCAGCGCAGAAGATATTACCGGTTTTGCCGGCTTCTGGGTTATCGCTAATGAGGCTCACATCACTAGCATCGCCGTACGGGAAGCACACCGCCACCAGAGTATCGGCGAACTGTTAATGATATCCGTTCTCGACCGGGCTAAAGAGCTAAAGGCACACATGGCTACCCTGGAGGTCCGTGCCTCGAACGCTATTGCCCAGAGTCTCTATACCAAGTATGGTTTCACCCAGGTAGGCATCCGCCGTGGTTATTACACTGATAATAGAGAGGACGGCATTTTGATGTCCACCCAGGATATTACCTCGGCCGCATTCCAGGCACGCCTGCAGCACCTGAAACAGGCTTATTACAGAAAAAACGCTCCCTCTCAGCTTGTCTGTTAACCTTTCCCCAGCCAATCATCCAGTATGCCGGGAATTTTCGGAGAAGACTCCTTAGTACCTGCCTTAGCCATGAGCCACTCCTCAAGTCCCTGCCGGCTCCTGGCTAACGGCTCTTTCAGTTTATCCAGGTTAACATTAACCATATAGTTAACTGACTTGTACTTTTTCGCCGCCTCTATCTGCTGGTTAAAATCTTCAACCATTGTAAAAGTATCAGACAGGGCAGTCTGCAATGACTGGCTTAGAAAATCAAGTTTGCCCTTATTCCTCTGCCAGCTAACCATCTCAAACTTTTTCGGTTTCTTCTGAAAGTTATAAGCTTCTGCCAGCGCCTGATTTAGCCTTACTTCAGACAGTAGACCCTGGACGATTTGCAGTGGTGCTGTCCGCGGTTTAATCCCCCGCCTCAGGAATAGCTGCAACACCAGCAGCCCGATTGCCAGCAAAATAACCGGAATATTTTCCTTGATGGCACCAAAATCCATGCCTCTCTCCTTACCCTGATTAACAGCGGAACGTCCCTGAAGCGATACCCCGTTAGACTATGGTTCTGAAGATAGCTTCCCCCCGACTGCATAGTTGTGTTTGGGGTTGTCCTTGAGGATAACGATAACTGCCTGCGGCGGCATACCCCTTTTTGTGAAGACCGCCGTCATCTCTTCTACAATTTCCTTCCTTTGTGCAACAGTGCGTCCTTCCCATAATTCAACGGTAATTACTGGCATAATATCCCTCCTTCTTACATTGTGTCGGATACCTCATCCTAGCCCCAGGTGGCTAAACTTGTCAATAAAATTGTTTACCTGCTTTAACCGATACTGTCGCCCTTCTTCACCAGCAAGCAGATATTTCGGGAAAAGAACTTTACCGGCAGACGGCAGGTGCTCTCCGGAAAAGCCTTCAGCACGCTGAGACCAGCCCGTTTCACCAGCCTCTCCAGCTCAGGGTAGGAGAACAAATAGTAATAACGGTATAGCGTCTTACCACCGGTCCTCCAGGGCACAGCTACCTCCTTGCCGCTCAACCAGAACCGGGGCTGCCAGCGGTTCCACACGGTAATAAAGGCTTCACCACCCGGCTTTAACACCCGCCTCAGCTCATCCAGTGCCGCCTGCCTCTCCTTTTCCCCCCTGATATGATGGTAGGTCGCTACTGAGATTACCCAGTCGAAGACCTCAGCCTGATAAGGCAGATAACTGGCATCAGCCCGAGCCAGGCTGACAGTAAAATCAAATTTCCGGGAGTACTTTCTAGCCAGAGCCAGCATCTCGGTGGAAAAGTCGATGCCATGCAAGGTGAATCCTTGTCGGAAGGGCAGAAAATCAGGCCCATGGGCACAGCCGATGTTAAGCAGTCTACCGTTTTGCCAGCGCCGTGCCAGCACCTCCAGTTCACTGCGGAATATCGTCCAGTGTCTAAAGTTATACCAGCCCGGGGCTATCTGGTCAAATATATCGCTGGTCACCCCATCCCTTCTTATCCTCTTCATCATAAAATCACAAAAACGATTTAGGTCGGCGCACTGCCAGAACGGACAGTGCCGATACCGCATATAGAATAAGGAAGGTAATGAAAGCCCAGTAATAGGTATTCATACTATCATACATGTACCCGGCGACAATCGGGCCCAGAGCCACCCCTATGCTCTGGACAAACATTATTATGCCGAAGATGGCACCATAAGAAACAAAACCAAAGTTATCGCTGACCAGCATCGCCATCACCGGTAGCCAGCTGCCAACACATAATCCTAGAATGATAACATAGAGCCAGATTATCGCCAGGGATGATGTCGACTGCACATTCATCAATACAATAAGGCTGGCTACTTGAATACCGATACCGATGCAACAAGCGTATTTTGCCGGTATCCGGTCACAAAGCCAACCAAAGCCTACTCTACCCCCCAGACTGACCAGGCTAACACCACCTAAGGTACCGGCCGCTATGGCCACCGGAAAACCGATATCCTCCAGATAAGGAACCTGACTCATCAGAATCCCAACCAGACTAAAACCACTGGCTAGAGATGAGAGAGCAATCAGCCAGAAGGCCGGGGTAGCCAATGCCATTTTTAGAGTTAACCCACCGGGTGTTGTCAGCACTGTCTTTGCCTCAACCACCACTTCCGGGTCGGCTACTCCGTCGGGGTAGAGCCCGATATCCGCCGGCCTGGTTTTAATTACTAGCAAGGCTAAAGGGATAACCATTAGCCAGGTGAGCACCGCCAGTACCAGATAAGCAATCCTCCAGCTAAAGCCAGGGATAAGGTAGCCGCCAATCAATGGCGTCAGAACAACCCCACCGGCACCCATCCCAGTGGACATGATACCGATGACGGTGCCTCTCCGCTTTTGGAACCAATTGGACACTACCATAGTTGTCGGAATCGTCCCCATAGCTGTCATCCCCACGGCAATAACGATATAACTTCCGTAAAAATGCCAGAGGTTACTCATCAGACTAAGTAAGACGAAACCAAGGCCGGAGATAAAAGCACCGACACTGATGACTTTACTGGCGGCGTAGCGGTCAATCACCCGCCCGATGAAAGGGGAAGCCGCACCCGAAAGCAGAGAATAAATAGTGTAGGCAGCCATTATCCCGCCTCTAGTCCAACCCAGGTCTTCCTGGAGAGGTCTAACAAACAAGCTAAAGGCAAAAAAGCCAACCCCGGAGTTGACAAAAACGCAGGAAAATGCGGCTACCACTACCCAGTAACCGTAAAAGACCTTGGGCTTTCTAGCTGGTTGCGGCTTCTCGATGTTATTGTCTCCTCAACAAACCATCTAAAAAGGTAACGTTCCATTTTGGTTGATTACTCAAAGTCATCTTCAACCTCACCCTCTTTATCCCCCTCTCCAAACTGGGCATTAGAGAAAGATTGTGGTTTTTTGTTTGGAGAGGGGGTCAGGGGTTCACCCTTCAGGATTCTCCCTGAAGGGATAGGTTGTTATCAATTAAAAGAAAACGCTACCTCTAAAAACACTTAATTGCCACGATAAACCTGAATCTGATAAACTAATGCCACCACTTAAAGGCAGTATACATGAAGAAATTAGCCAGAACAATATCCGGGGTGACGCCGGTAGCAGTGATGACCGGGCCGATGCGATGCCCCGGCCAGTGCGTCTATTGTCCCACCTATCCAGAGACACCGCGCAGCTATACGCCGGAGTCGCCGGCAGTGCTGCGCGCCAGGCGCTGTGACTATGACGCCGGCAGGCAGGTCAGCGTAAGGCTGAAAATTCTAGCCGAAATGGGACACCCCACCGATAAGATTGAACTAATCGTGATGGGGGGTACTTTCCTGGCTTATCCTGAGGATTATCAATACCAGTTTATCAAGGACTGCTATGATGCTTTGAATGGCACACCATCAGCCACCCTGGCAGAAGCCAAGCAACTTAATGAAACCGCCAGCCACCGTTGTACCGGGCTGTGCCTGGAAACCAGGCCTGACTGGTGCCGACAAGAACAAATAGACAGAATGCTTGAGTTCGGCGCTACCCGGGTAGAGCTGGGCGTGCAAACTCTGGATGATAACATCTACCAGTTGGTCAGAAGAGGGCATAAAGTAGCCGATGTTGTTAACGCCACCAAGCTGCTCAGGGAACATGGCTTTAAGGTGCACTACCACTGGATGCCGGGCTTGCCTGGTTCAACTCCGGAGAGAGACCTGGAGCTATCCCGTCAGCTATTCAGCGACGACCGCTTCCGGCCGGACGGCTTGAAGCTTTACCCCACCATGGTGGTGGCCGGCACTGAACTGGAAAAGTGGTACCGTACCGGATGTTACCAGCCATATCCGGCTGACACCATGACCCAACTGGTGGTCGATATCAAGTCTATTGTGCCCAGATATGTCCGAATCTCACGGGTACTGCGCGATATCCCGCCGAAATTTATCGTCGGCGGTTTAAGAGATTCGCTACGGGATGTAATTAAGGAACGAATGAAACGAATGAGCATGGAATGCCAGTGCATTCGCTGCCGGGAATACGGGCACCGGGTGCAGGATGGCTGGGAAACAGGTGAACCCGGCTTGGTCAGAATGGATTATCCCGCCGCCGACGGCCGGGAAGTCTTCTTATCCTATGAAGATGGGAAGGGGACGCTATTCGGCTTATTGCGACTGAGAATTCAAACCACCTGTGGCGAGGGTCGGTGGCGAGCCAAACCTATCGCCAGGCCGGGACAGGACACTAAAGGCAATCTAGCCTTAATCAGGGAGTTGCACATCTACGGTGCTGAAGTACCTCTGCAGCAGCGAGACCCGGCTGCCGCCCAGCATAAGGGCCTGGGCAAAGCATTACTCGCTGAAGCGGAGAGAATTGCCATCCATGAGTTCCAGGCGCACCAAATAGCCGTCCTGAGCGGGGTCGGTGCCCGTGAATACTACCGCACCGAGTTTGGTTACAACCTGCAGGCGGACTATATGGTTAAGAAACTGTAGCTCAGAGTTCCCGGGCTAATCTTAATCAAATCTTAACAATAGACTATTATAATAGCGACAAATATGAAGTTTATTAGCCCTATCCCCCTAACCCCTTCCCCTTTTCAAGGGGAAGGGGGAAGAACGGTTAGAAGAGGGGCTTCGCCCCTCTTAAACACCCCGTTAATTCAACCTGCTCAGGAGAGAGGGAAAAATAATTGGCAAGAGGTAAGCAATTAATAACCAATTGGTGGTTTCTGCGTTGTACTAGACAAAGTGGATAATAAACAACCAGAACAACTAAATAAAAAACTTTATGTAGACTCTTGACAAGGTATGAATGT
>JACPSA010000091.1 GCA_016193545.1 Chloroflexota bacterium | reverse complement strand
TATCTCTCGTTATCTCCCCAACCGGTACGAACCAGCAGCGCGTCTCCCTTCTTTACCGGCGCTTTATTGAAGGCCGCTTCCAGTTTTTCGGCTTCAACATGCTGCTCTGCTCCCGCCGGCACATCCAGTACCACCGCTTCCCGCATGATTAACTTGTTCAGGTCGACAGTATCCAGTGTGGGACCATACCGGTACTGTTTCCCATAACTGGGCAGGATAAATCTGGTGCCTGGCTCACAAAAGATGGTATAAACATGCATTACCGAGCCATGTGGCTCATAGGACCGGGTCTCAGCCATGTCAAAGGCATCCGGCCACATTGGATGGTTCTTGAAAGCCATGTGACCATACCCGGCAGGCATTCCCTCATAAAGAGGCATTGTCAGGTCGATAAACTTCATTTTGCTCCCCTCCTTTTGCTAAATAACTTTTTAAGGTTCCAGCCAGCCAATTACACCAAGACCATGTGCCCGCCTATTCGTTCAGCTACCAGGAAAAGATAGCGCCGGACTACTCTTCAATAGCCACAACCGTGCAGGGTGACATGTGGCCACCCTTAGCTTTAAGCCCTGCAGCTATCAGCTTCACCCGCGGCTTGGTGATAGCGCCGCAGTTGACCACTCCACCGATAGCCACCATCCCGGCACGGATGGTGAAACCACCCCGTGTCAATGATTTCTTGTCCAGACCGTTCATACTTTCGACATCATAGGTCCACAGGTCGCTGCCATTCTTCTGCATAAGCTCCATCAGCTTTTCAGCGCTGGCGTTATTGAAGTGGGGGCTGTTCTCTTGATACAGACGCCCTATCTTGAAATATCTCTGGTTATCCCCCCAGCCCGTACGTATTATTAGAGCATCTCCCTTCTTCACCGGAGCTTTCTTAAAAGCGGCCTCAAGCTCATCCGCCTGAACGATTTCATCGTCTCCCTTGGGGACATCGATGACAACCGCATCCCGCAGTATTGTTTTGTTTATGTCGACTGTATCCAGTGTCACGTCATCTTTATAGTCCTTCCGGAAACTGGGCAGAATAAACCTGGTACCCGGCTCACAAAAGATGGTATAGACATTAAATCGCATGCCATCCGGGTTGTAGGACATGGTCTCCGTCGCCTTGAATGGCTCCGGCCAGGTCGGAGCGGTCCGGCAACCCCCAAAACCATACATACCGGGTTGCCCGTTATAAAGAGGCGCTGTCAGGTCGATTATTTTCATTATTGTTCCCCTCCTTTTGCTAAATAACTTTCTGAGGTTCCAGCCAGCCAACTACACCGGGACTACGCAGCCTACTGTATTTAGCCAACCGCTTAGAAAGAAATGACTCCAGACTACTCTTCAACAGCTATCGCCCGGCATGGCCCCATATGGCAGCCGGCTGCCTTAAGTGGCAGGATGATTAGCTTTACCCTCGGCTTGGTAATGGCACCAGCATTGACAATCCCCCCGATGGCAATCAGCCCATCTCGGATGGTAAAACCATAGAATTTGCCCGTCTTCTTGTCAGTGCCACCCATATCACAGTTGTCATACAGCCACATATCGCTACTGTTCTTGGCCAGTAGCTCCATCAGCTTGTCCGCCGCCGCTGCCGAATAGTGAGGCCCTTTCTCGCGATATTCATGCCCCATCTTGAAATATCTTTCGTTATCTCCCCAGCCGGTACGAACCAGCAGCGCGTCTCCCTTCTTTACCGGCGCTTTATTGAAGGCCGCTTCCAGTTTGTCGCCCGCGATATCATTCTCCGCTCCTGTCGGCACATCCAGTACCACCGCTTCCCGCATGATTAACTTGTTCAGGTCGACAGTATCCAGTGTCGGCCCATAGCGGTACTCTTTCATAAAACTGGGCAGGATAAACCTGGTGCCTGGCTCACAAAAGATGGAATAAACATGCATTTCTGAGCCGTGCGGCTCGTACGAGCGCGTCTCCGCCATCTTAAAGGCGTCCGGCCACATGGGATTGCTTTTGAATGCCATGTGACCATACCCGGCAGGCATTCCCTCATAAAGAGGCATTGTCAGGTCGATTAACTTCATTTTGCTCCCCTCCTTTAAATTATTGCTTGAGCTATCAGGCCGCTTAGTCCTGCAGGTTCACAGAATGACGTGTAAGTTGGCTTCGGCTTCTCGTCTCCAATTATTAGATATTGCCCCGGTCAGACAGAGGACCTCGCTTAAAGCTGATTATAGACTGCCTGGGTAGTAAAACCGCGAAAAACGACTACAGTATAGCATAAAAGTCACCCCTGTCAATAGCCGAACTGACCTTGCATTTCAGCGATACCTCATCTCACTCCTTATTTCCTACCGCTCCCCCCCGGAAACTTGAACGACACCAGTTAGTTGAACGCCTGATACAAGCCTACCTTATTATATATAATGCCTTTATCGATTATTGCCAATATCCATCATTCATATAGACAGTATAGACAGCAAATTGACGCCGCCAGGCGGCTCGACTTATAATAGACTAGCTAAATGATTCCAATCAGCTTGTTTTTCAGCGGAAAAATGCAGGGCAGCCCCTGTTCTTCCATTAAACTCCAGCCATAAAGAGGAACGGAATATGGTGCAAATAAATGTAGCTCAACAACTTAAGTCGCCAATAGGGTCAACACAAACCCACGGGGTAAACGCAGTAGTGGACATTACCATCGATAACAGTCTGGTCTATGGTGAGGTCAGGCTGATACGTACCAACCGGGGTATCCTGGTTAGGGGCACGCTACACACTGATATTGAGCTTACCTGCAGCCGCTGTTTGAGCTTATTTAGCTGCCCGCTAACGATAAATATCGAAGAGGAGTTTTTCCCGACTATCGATGCAGTTACCGGTACCACACTGCCCCTACCTGACGAACCCGACTGTTTCACTATCGATGAGCATAATATCCTGGATTTAACCGAGGCGATACGCCAGTATGCCTTAATGGCAATCCCGATGAAGCCTCTCTGCCGTAATGACTGTGCCGGGTTATGTCCAGGTTGTGGCCGCAATCTTAATCAGATGACTTGCAATTGTCCCCCGCAAGTAGTAAACTCACGCTGGTCTAAGTTGACACAACTAGCTCTGCTGGACAAGGAAAAAGGAAAGGAGTAAATCATGCCGCCCCTACCCAAACGAAAATACGCTAAGGCACGTCAGGGTGAAAGACGCCAGCATATCAAGCTGTCCCCTCCCACTCTGGTCGAGTGCCCTCAATGCCATAGTCCAAAGTTACCTCATCATGTTTGTCCCACCTGTGGCAGCTATGATGGCCGGGAAGTCATCGAGATTAAAGGCCCGGAGAAAAAGCCTGACTAAGGATAGCTGAGCCTTACTTAAACCCACTATCCGTGACTTCTTTACCATATCATGGAACAAATAGTAGTTAATTCCGAGACAACGATTACCAACCCCCAATATTCTTACCGGGAGGGTTATCTATGACCGTGTCGGTAAAGGTAGCCTATGTTTTCCCCGGCCAGGGTTCGCAATGGGTGGGCATGGGCCGTGACCTTTATGATAGCTTTGATTCAGCCAGAGCTATCTTCCAGCAGGCCGATGAGGTGCTGGGGTTTTCTTTATCCCGGTTATGCTTTGACGGGCCGGAAGACGAACTTCGCCTGACCATCAATACCCAACCGGCGCTGGTGGCAGTCAGCTTAGCCTGCCTGAAAGCTGCCGCTGATATTGCTGATAGCAATAAATTACCGCCGCCGGCTTTCGTGGCCGGTCACAGTCTGGGAGAGTACACGGCATTAGCCGCCGCCAATGTACTTGATTTCGCTACCACTGTTTATCTGGCTCGCCATAGGGGACGGTTAATGCATGAAGCCGGACTCAAGAGACCGGGCGGTATGCTGGCTATAATCGGACTTGATGAGACGGCGCTGTCTGAAGTGTGTCGCCAGACTGACACCTGTATCGCCAATTTCAATTGCCCGGGCCAGATGGTAATCAGTGGAGCGGCGGAAAACCTGCCTAAGGCTGCCGACCTGGCTAAAGCCAGAGGGGCCAGCCGTGTCATCCCGCTGGCCGTAAGCGGCGCCTTTCACTCGCCATTGATGCAGTCAGCCGTGGACGGAATGTCTCAGATTATAGCTACTATCGACTTCCAGCAGCCGGCGGTTCCGGTTATCGCCAATACCTCGGCCCAGCCGCTGACCACTGCCCAGCAGATGAAGACAGAGCTTCTTAGCCAGTTGCGTAGCGCCGTACAATGGCAGCGCTCCATCGAATACATGGTGAATAACGGCGTGTCGACCTTCGTTGAAATAGGGCCGGGAAGGGTGCTCAGCGGCCTGATTAAACGGATAAACAAAGATGTTAACATCCTGAATATCGGCGATGCCGCAGCTATCAAAAGTTTAGGTAATTTATAGACTCTGATTAAAGCACGCCAGATAAAAGTACCAAAACAAAACTGAGGGGGTAAAGAATGGACCTTTCTAGCAAGGTAGCTCTGGTCACCGGTAGCGGCCGGGGCATCGGACGGGCGATTGCCCTGAAACTGGCTGAGGTCGGAGCGACCGTTGTTATCAATGATATCGGGAAAGACGCCAACAGCGTAGCGGAGGAAATCAGAGCGCTCAACCGGCAGGGCCTGGCGATTCTGGCTGATGTCAGCTCATCGTCGGATGTAGACAGAATGGTGGCAGAGGCAGTAGCTGCCTACGGACGCATTGATATCCTGGTCAATAATGCCGGAATCACCCGGGACCAATTGCTGCTACGCATGTCAGAGGAGGACTGGGACAAGGTATTAACTATCAACCTGAAAAGTGTTTTTCTGTGCACCAAGGCGGTATTGAGACATATGATTAAGCAGCGCTGGGGCAGAATTATTAATATTTCCAGTATCGTCGGCGTGGTGGGCAACACCGGGCAAGCTAACTATGCCGCAGCCAAGGCCGGTATTATTGGCTTCACCCGCACTATGGCCAAGGAGGTAGGCTCCCGCAGTATTACCGTTAATGCCCTTGCTCCCGGCTTTATCGATACCGGTATGACCCAGCAACTGGCCGAGAAACAGAAGGAGGAACTTCAAAAGCGCATTGCGGTCGGCTACCTCGGCACGCCACGTGATGTGGCTGAAGCGGTTGCTTTTCTGGCATCTGAAGAAGCCAGATATATCACCGGGCAGGTCCTGGGGGTCGACGGGGGTATGCTTGGAGTTTAGCATTGACCCGGCATTACCCATCTGCTAAACTCAGTCCTGATGTTTTCCAGTGAACTGGCATCACCAGCACATTAAAACTTTGGATGGGGAATTAACGATGGCAGGGTCGCGACGAAAAGCCAGAGCACTGGCTCTCCAGGCACTATATGAGATTGATTCTGTCAGGCATGAAGCCGATGAAACGCTAAACCGTCTTCTGGCTGAGGAGAAATTGTCTGCAGAAAACAGAGACTTCATCCGTGAGATGGTGAAAGGTGTTATCCGGAACAAGGAAAAAATCGACCAGAATATTCAAAGATTCGCTCCCACCTGGCCCGTAGCCCAGATACCGGCGATTGACCGCAACATTCTCAGGCTTGCAATATTTGAAATTTTGTTTGATAATAGGGTTTCGGTAAAGATAGCAATAAATGAGGCGGTTGAACTGGCCAAGAAATTCGGCAGCGAGAACTCGTCAAAGTTCATTAACGGAGTGCTCGGTTCAATCAGCTCTCTGGTCAATAAATAAAAAGTTCTGAAAAAGGGGGGGAAAGTGGCATCTATTTTCGAAAGGGTTAAAAAGGTAACTGTGGACCAGCTAGGCGTAGACGAGGAGGAAGTCATCCCCTCGGCTAACTATGTCGATGATTTAGGGGCTGATTCCCTGGATTTGGTAGAACTGATAATGTCCCTGGAAGAAGAGTTCAGCAACGCGTCACAGAAGATTGAAATTCCAGATGAAGATGCTGAAAAGATAGTAACCGTTCAGGATACTGTTGATTACATCAGAGACCTCGGCGTTCCGGATGCATAGGCAGGCAAGCCAGTCTGGTTAAAGCCGTATTTTCCGATTGGTTCAACACCTTAGTCCGCTACGAACCACCCCGCGAAGAATTACAGAGCCGGGTTCTTCAGAAATTTGGTATTCATGTCTCACCGCAGAAGATAACATCTGGCCTGTTAGCGGCTGACCGGGATTACTTTGAAGTCTGATTCCCGGCTATTTCAGAGCCATCTCCACTACCGTAACCCCGTCTCCCCCCTCCCCGTAACCACCGGTGCGGTAGGACCTGACCAGTGAATGTTTTGCCAGTTGCCGGCGGACTACCTGGCGCAGAGTCCCTGTCCCCTTACCGTGAATCACCCTGACCTGGTATAATCCGGCCATAAAGGCATCATCGAGGTATTTATCCAGCTTCAAAAGAGCCTCCTCCACCGTCAAATGGCGGAGGTATAGTTCATCAATCACCGTCATTCACCATACCTGATTTTAGCACTTTGCTGTAAGAACTGAAAACTAAGGCACTATTTGCACTTGGTTGATTAAACTGTCATTGCGAGGAGCACATTCGCTTCGCTCAGTGTAAACTCCGCGACGAAGCAATCTCGAAGATTTATGCACTCTGACGATAATCGGAACGAGTACGGATTGCTTCGTCTCCTGCCCGCCAGGGCTCGGCAGGCGGGTCGGCTCGCAATGACTGAATAGTACCAAAGCTCATTGAAATGAAACCAGCCTTTAGTTATAATGTTCACCGCCACCATTCCGACCTGCTACCGTTTGTGGTGAGTGTAGCCCAGAGGCCTAAGGCGCCAGGTTGTGGCCCTGGATATCGAGGGTTCAAATCCCTCCACTCACCCCATAATTTACCTCATTAAGTTACAGAGTGAATCCGGGCAACTGCCCGTAGCCCAGACCCGGCACCCAAAAAGGCGCCTGTAGCTCAGCGGACAGAGCATCGGTCTTCGGAACCGGGGGTCGTGGGTTCGAATCCCACCAGGCGCGCCACTTTTTGAAACTAAAAAAGCCCACGAACTGAAACAACAGCAGGGGCTTTTCTTGTTGAATGGCACTAATTTGGCACTAATCAGCTTGCGGGTGCGCTGTCACGCCCGAACGCAGTTCGCCACGAAGGGAACACATTGGCACCTGGCCGTGTGGCATAATTCTCGTGCCTTCGGGGAAAGCGGTCGGCTACATCTCTGCTCAGAATGGGATATCTTCGGATGTATTTAGGATGATTCCTGTTTATCTGGTTTAATCTCGATCTCAGTTGCGGAAGTTGCCTGGTCGGACGTGCTAGGTATCTCGGCACCGGCTCGTCTGTCCATC
>JACPSA010000090.1 GCA_016193545.1 Chloroflexota bacterium | reverse complement strand
TTTTGGCTTTTTTTCTTCTCCATCTTCTTTTTTAGTACCCGCTAACTTGCCGGCATAGGCTTCTTTTAGCATGGCGGCTAATTTCCCGAGGTCATTCTCAAAGACGCAATTTCTCTGGGTGGCATCCCTCGGGGAGAATATCTTGACGACATTGGTTCTGGAGCCGGCCAGTCCGATGCGTGCTTCATCAACCTGGACGTCAGCCGCGCTCCACTGGTAGATTTTTTGGGAGTATGCCCACCTGGTGCGGCTGAATAAGGCATTTAGTGGTTTGCTCCACTCGGTAACCGTCACCATGCAGGGGTAACCTGTAGGGCTGACCGTTTCCGAACCCCTCCTGGTTATCCGGTCGATATTCAGGTTGCCGTTATCAAAGTGAAAGGAGGTGGCGTAGGCAATGTGGGTTATACCCAGCCCCTCGGCAATTTGAGGGGGGACTTGAGCCGTATCACCATCGACCGACTGCATACCGCTGACGATGATGTAGTTCTTGTCGCCGTTAAATATCTCTTTCTCAATCCTTTTTATGGCTTGGGCCAGCGGGTGAGCGGTTGCCGGTGTGTCGGCACCGCCGAGCTTTCTATCAGTCAGCAGCACGCCGATATCAGCGCCGACAGATAAAGAATACCGCAGCACTTCTTCGGCAAAAGGCGGCCCCATGGTCAGGCTGACTATCTGCCCCGGATGTTGCTCTTTCATCCTCAGGGCTAAGGCTAATGCCTGTTTGTCCAATTCATTGCAGACGTTATCCAGTAGCCCTCTTTTCAGGGTGCCTTTCTCCCAATCCCAGGCCTCATTAGGGATGTTCTTGATATCAGGTACCTGTTTGACCAAGACTATATAATTCACCTCCACCTCCTTCTTGTGTCTCTATTTTAAATCACGTTTTTAGGGCGTGAAAGCTTTGATATCTGGAAATAGTTCGGGTATGGCAGGCTGGATTGCCCACCCGGATTTCTAGTTGTCCGGGTCCGCTGATGCAGTTGCGTCATGACGCTCGTAGTGCCCACCAATCTACCGTGGCGAAGGCAGTATATTCCGGTGATGGTGATAGCTAAACCCGGGATTCATTCACCAGGATAGCCGGCAGTAAGGTCGCCATTTAATCCAACACTAATCCTACTTGAGAGAGAGCGACTTGTCAATGGTACAATATGATAAACATGATAAAATGATGTCCGGTTTCACAATATTGAAGAATGCGGCTGCAGGGGGTAGAATACGAGGGGAATTGTATTGTCTAGCCGGTAGTAGCCGGGTGGAAAGGAGGAGTAAAAATGGTAGAACAACCAGATGAGCTAAAAAAGCTGGTGGCTGTTGCCACCGATATTATACTTGACGTCAAATTAAGGAGTAATGCCATCAAGTTGATTGGCGACATGGGTAGTTATGAGGCGCTGCTGGCTTTATTGAGTTTAGTGGCTAATGAAAAGTTGACCAGGGGAGAGAGAGAGTTAGCCCTTAATGAGTCCAGAAGAATAATCAAATCAGGACGCTAACCATATCTGCCTGTTAGAAGGTTATGGGGGCAAGTTAATGAGCGTTGGCATTGGTATTATCGGATTGTCTAAGAGCGGGCGGACAACTGTTTTCAATGCGCTGACCGGGGGTGCGGTTGATACCGGCGGCTATACCCAGGAAGGCGTTCCGCATGTCGGCACGGCCAAAGTTCCGGACCCGCGTCTTAAAGTATTATCCGATATGTTTCAGTCTCAGAGAATGGTGCCGGCTTCGACAACATACATCGATATCGGCGCTTCAGTTAAGAGCCTGGTTAAGGACAAGGGTATCAGCGGGCAGTTGCTGTCTCAACTTAGTAATGTCGATGCTCTTATCAATGTTGTCCGTGCCTTTACGGATGAAAGCGTACCTCATCCTGAGGGCAGCCTGGATATCGAGCGTGACATTGCCAACATGGACTTGGAGCTGACTTTTTCTGATTTAGCCTTGCTGGAGAGAAGACTGGAAAGGTTGGAGGTATCTCTGAAAGGGGCCAAGCCAGCCGAACGTCCGAGATTGCTCGGTGAGCAGGAACTGCTAACGAGGATTAAGGTTGATTTAGAGAAGAGCGTGCCCATACGGGAATTAACTCTGACGGCTGACGAAGTCAGGACTCTGGCTGGCTACCAGTTTCTGACGGCTAAGCCTTTACTGGTGGTGGTCAATATCGGTGAGGACCAGTTGCCGGAGGCTGATTCTCTGGCTGCCAGGCTGGGAGCGCGTTATTCCCGGCAGCACAGCCGTCTGATTACCCTCTGCGGCAAGCTGGAGATGGAACTGGCTCAGTTGGATGATGCTGCCGGCGGTGCTTTACGCGCTGAGTTCGGTTTAAAGGAACCCGGCGTGGCGCGTGTCATCCGGCTGTCCTACGAGCTGCTGGGGCTAATCTCCTTTCTTACTGCCGGCCCGGACGAGATTAAAGCCTGGTCCATTCCTGTTGGTCTCAGTGCTGTTAAAGCGGCGGGTAAAATTCACTCGGACATAGAGAAAGGCTTCATCCGGGCTGAGGTAGTCAGCTATGATGATTTGGTGAAGTGCGGCGGGTTGGCGGAAGCGCGGAAGCAGGGACTTCTCTGCCTGGAGGGGAAGAACTATACGGTCCAGGATGGTGACGTCATTACCTTCCTGTTTAACGTCTAGCTGGAGCGTTGCCCGTTACGAAGTCTACCGGCATTAGCCAATGGTGAGCCAAACGCTTTGTGCTATAATATTTTCACTGTTGGGGCTGTAGCTTAGTCGGGAGAGCGCTTCCTTTGCAAGGAAGAGGTCAGGGGTTCGAATCCCCTCAGCTCCACCATAATTTTTAACAGGCAGAACCGGGAGTGTCTTCTTGTTTGTGTTTTCAGACAAAAGCCGTCATTGTTCCAGTTTTAGTGTTCTGCGAAAATTCAACAGGGTCTAGGAGTTAATTCCTCGACCCTGTTCTTTTATCTTTTATCCAGCAGCAAAACTATAATGTTCTGAACTTACTGCGAATGAGTCAATGCAGGGTAACCTTTTTTGCTTGTGAGGGTAGTTCTGCGGTTAACTTGCTTATCTCCTCCGGGTCATTAGCGGCGGCAAACATATTTTCGTAACTAATCAATCCATTGTGGTATAGTTTGACCAGTACATTATCGAGCATAACCATGCCCTGTCGGGCCTGAGTAATCATGGCATTAGGTAGCTGGTAAATCCTGCCTTCCCTGATGGTGTTTCTGGTTGCGGGGGAGGCGAGCATAATCTCAACAGCTACTACCCGTCCGGTGCCGTCTGCTTTGGGTACCAGTATCTGGCACAAGATAGCGTTAAGGAAAGAGGCGAGCCGTGCCTGAGCTAAAGGACGTTCATGGGCAGGGAAAAGGTCGATTATTCGTTCCACAGTCTGGGAGGCACTGGTGGCATGGCCGGTTGTCAGTACCAGGTGTCCGGTTTCAGCTATGGTTAGTACCGCCGCGGCAGTCTCATAATCTCTCATCTCGCCGACCAGAATTACATTCGGGTCTTGCCTGAGTACATGCTTTAACGCTTCGGCAAAAGAGCGGGTATCGCTACCGAGTTCCCGTTGAGTTATAACACACTTGTCGTTTGAGTAGACGTATTCAATCGGGTCTTCGATAGTGATTACCCGGCGACTTTCCGTGCTGTTCAAGTAATTAATCATAGCGCTCAACGTTGTCGATTTACCGCTGCCTGTAGGCCCGCTAATCACCACTAATCCTCTCGGCCTGAGTACCAATTCCCGGCAGACAGAGGGCAATCCTAATTCTTCAATGCTGGGAATAGCTGATGGCACCAGTCGAATCGCCAGGCTGGTCGTACCCCGTTGTTTGCTGGCGTTACAGCGGATGCGCCCGACATTAGGGAATGTCCAGCTAAAGTCCAGTTCCAGGCGTTTCTCGAAGTTGCTTATTTGTTCATCCGAAGCTATCACCTGGAGAATGCCATCAATATCATCCGGTGTCATTGGTTGCATGTCAACCACGGGCTGCAGCGTACCGTTTATACGCATCAAAGGCAGGCTATCAGCCACAAGATGCACGTCAGATGCACCTTTCGATAACGCCAGCTCAACTAGAAGAAAAATATTCATTAGCTTATCCCCTCGTCCTTACTACCAGGGTGAAATCTAGCCCCCCATCCTTAGCATTGGTCTTACCGGTAATAGCTGCTTCTCTGAAGACGTTACTATCTTCCAGTGTTTTTAGGAATAAGACAATGCTATCTTCATCTGTAGACCTGCCATTTATGGTGATTGTGCCATTAGCTTGCCTGATGCCGGTTAGACTCACATTGGTGGGGATGGACCCGAGCACTACCTGGATAGCGGTAATATTATTATCCGTCCTTTCCAGATTGACCAGTAGTGTAAACTCCATGTTCTCCTCTTTAGTTTTAGTCATTTTGGAAATGACAATCTCACCGAACAGGTTGCTGTCTTTTAGATTTTTAAGATATTGCAGGATATCGTATTTTCTTGGAGCTATACCGATGATTGTCATAGTACTGCTGCTATAGTTAATACTGCTAAGAGCGACAGTATTTGGTAAGCCTTCTATGGTCTTTAACATGTCTCCTTTAATTCTGGAGCCCTGCTTCTGTATGCTATTCTGTGCCGCTTCTAAATTTGTGTAAGAAGTTTCAATTTGTGCAAGCTGGCTCTTAAGCTTTTCGATATCTCCCGATAGGTCTTCCTTATAGGCAAGCGTTTGCTGGAGAATCTGCTGGGTAGAGTTCATTTTGACACTGGTTGAGCCGATACTGGCGGCGGCGCTCTGGTTCATTACGATAAAAAAGGCGAGCAAGCCGATAGCGACGACGGCACCGGGGATAGCGATAACATTGGTGAAAGAAACCTGTTTGGTTTGGTAATTCAGAGGTAAAGAATTAAGTGTCACCAGAGATGACCCGGGTTTGGCTCTACCATTAAGTTGTTGCAGGGTCAGTCCTACATTTACCAGGTATGTATCGGGGTCAAATCCGTCCGGAGATTCAATCAGGGGGAGCAGTGGCTGGACAGGATGTTCAGCGTCGTCGGATAAAGCTTGGTATAACCTGAGGTCATCCGTTAGTTTTCCGGAAGTGAAGATAGGCACATCAGGGGCAAGGGGGTCTTTCGGGTTGCTGCTATTATAAAAATTAATGGTTCTATCTATTTCGCTGCGAATCATTTCTATTTTATTCTCTGTGGATAGCGCTTCATCGGAAAAGCGTACAGTACGAATTGTCTGAGGAATACCGTTGGTTATAATGATGACATCAAATTCGGTTAGCTGGACATCGATGATTATTGCCGTAGTTTCCTTTATCATTCTGGAAAGTAGCAGCGGCTTGATGCCAATAAAACTGGCTTCGAGTCCCGCTTGACGCAAAGCGCCGACCAGAGTGTCAACAGTTGAGCGGGGTAAGGCGACTAAAAAGACCGCTGACTGTTTCTCCGGGCTCGGGATTATCTGCCATGATATGTAGAGTTGCTCCGGTGGTACCGGCAGTGTTCTTCTGGCTTCACGCTTTACCGCTTCATCCAGCATATCTCTGGGTAGCTGGGGTAGGGTGATTGGCCGGGATAGACAATGAAGTCCGCTCAAGCCGACAGCCGTTTTCTTTCCCCGGATTTTTAGCGCTCTAAAGAGTTGCCTTATTTTGGCAGCCAGTGCTGATTCATTAGTGACCACGTTATTTGTAACCGTTCCCTGGTCCAGGGGCAAATAGGCCCATTTCTTTATCCGTTGGCCGTGAGTTTCTGTTAGGCGTAGACTGCTATCGTCAATGTATAAGGTAATAATTTTCTTAGCCATAGTTATATTCCTTCCTGGTAACCATAAATGGTCATGCGGATATCTACCGTTGTTCCATCTCCGCCGGAATTTTCCGGAATGGTTACCATCACGGAGCCGGTAACGCCAGTGTTAAAGCGGTCATTCAGGTCGATAACAAAATCGATTACGTTAGAAGTATTTCCCTTAACGCGTGTCGTCAGTAAAATCGCCGAAAAATTGACTCCGGCTAGATTTTGCTTGGACGGGACTGATGAGGTTAACTCGATTATTTCCAGGTTGTGAGCTGCGGCAACATCGAACAGAGTTTCGATGACTGCTGAATTCTCGATTCGGCTGGTAAGCGTGCCCTTAACTGTTTCAAGCCGAACCGTTGCTTCCTCAAGCTTTACCACCAATTCGGCTTTATCTGAGATAAGCTTGGTTACCTGTGTATTCTCCAGATCTGTTTGAACCTGAACAAATTGCCTATCCAGCTCTTCTTGCCGTTGAGACTGCTGAAAATAGATTGCTGCCAGGGTGGCTGTAGCAATAGTGAAGACAGCCATAGCGGTTATTATCCAGCCCCTTTTGCTTAGTTTCATTTATTCCTCCTGGGAATTAATTGGTTAAATACTGCCACGATAGTATGTATGCGTTTTCTGTCGTTACAATTACGTCAGCCTTTATTCTGGCGGTAGCTCTATTGTCTCCCGGTCTCAGTGCTTTGGCTGTAATGATGTATCTGCCACCTGAAATCTCACTCACTACGAAAACATCCGTTCGCTTGGCTACCACCCAGGCATATTCACCGTCTGTACTGCCATTGCCGTTGATATAGAATGTCTGCGTTGCCGTCTCATACTGTTCAAGCTTGGGCAATGGTGTTGAGAATACCCAACGGACAAAGAAAGCTCCGTTCGAATCCGTAGT
>JACPSA010000116.1 GCA_016193545.1 Chloroflexota bacterium | reverse complement strand
GACAGAGTGTAAACAAGATACAAGACCTTTGTCAAGTATTGCTTGTCTTCAGGAGACAACTACCTAAGCACAAATTATCATAATCGGTAATATCTACCGGCTCTTAGCGTCAGCAGGTTTTGCGGCTGTTTTGCTAAGCTCGGGTCGTCCCCGGCGGCTCGGCCCACCGACGCTGGCACACTTAACATTGATGCAGGCGGGTAAGCCGGAGGCAAAAGCTCTTTTCAGGGCAGGCTTAATGTCTTCAGGCTCCTCCACAAATTCTCCGTAGCCGCCAAGACCCTCCACCATTTTGTCATAGCGGACATAGCCAAGTTCAGTGGCGAAAACTTTGCCTCCGCGGGCTACCTGTCCCTGTTTTATTTGTCCCCAGCCTCCGTCATTGCCCACGACGCAGACTACGAGAATATTATGCCTGACCATGGTGTCGAACTCCATGCTGTTAAAGCCGAAAGCGCCGTCGCCATTGAGCAGAAATACCTGTTTGTCGGGCCGGGCTATTTTGGCGGCGATGGCAAAACCCGTGCCCAGTCCCAGACATCCGGTCGGGGCATTATCGAACCAGTGGTCGGGTTGATTGGCTCTGAAAATGGTATTAGCCCACAGGGTAATATCGGCGCCGTCCATGACGATAGTCGCATCCTTATCCAGAAACTCGCTGATTTCCTTGCACATCCGGGCCGGGTGCATCGGCATACTGTCGGAATTCATATTAAGCTCAAGCTGCTCGCGGCGGCCCTTCAGGTAATCACGGCATTCGGCGACCCAGGGTAGCTCCTTCCGGCCCTTACATCTATCACGGGCTTCATCGATCATCTGCTTGAGTACCGCTTTGGCATCCCCGCAGATACCGACATCGATAGGCCGGTTATGGCCAATCTCGGTAGGTTCGATGTCAATCTGAATAAACTTCGCCTCCTCGGCAAAGAGTGGGGAACGGCCATAAGCGAGCTGAAAGTTGAGGCGAGTCCCGACTATTAAAACAACATCAGCCTCTCTGGTGCCAACCCTGGTGGGACCGCAGCAGAGGGGGTGGTCATCCGGTACAGCTCCCCGCCCCATCTGTCCCAGCGTCACCGGAAGCTTGATAAGCTCGATTAGCTCCTGTAGCTCTTTCCCGGCTCCCGACCACTTAACGCCGCTGCCGGCAATCGCTATCGGTCTTTTCGCACTTAAAAGCAGGTCGACGGCTTTTTTAACCATGGTCGGGTCGCCCTGCGCTCTGGCTTTAGTTCGATAACCGGTCGGCAGCGGGACTTCTTCCTCTTCTACTTCACCACGGAGAATGTCCCAGGGAATCTCAAGATAAACCGGTCCCTGCCGGCCGCTAAGCGCCTGCCGGAAAGCCATGCTGACATACTCCGGGATTCTCCTTGTCTGGTAGACACCCCGTCGCCATTTGGTGACTGAGTCTACCAGTGTCAGTGTGTCCATATCCTGGAGGGAACCCATTTCAAATTCACTCAGTATGCTTCTCCCGCCGAAAACTATTATCGGGCTGAAACATTCGGAAGCACTCCAGAGACTGGTGATGGTATTGGTTACCCCGGGACCGGCGGTGACCAGGGCAACTCCGGGCTGGCCGGTGACTCTGGCCCAGCCATCAGCCATAAAAACGGCAGCCTGTTCATGGCGGGCATCAACCAGTCTCACCTTTTCGTTAAGGCAACCCTGCATGATGGGGTCGATATGGCCACCGCACAGAGCAAAAACACAGTTTATTCCTTCCTGTTTGAGGGCTTTAACGACTAATTGTCCACCGGTGATTTTACTCATTAATCTGCCTCCCGTCTTTTTTTAGTTTGTTTGGCGTGGAATACCCGCGGTACTGAATTTTTCGGGCGTAATAACATTGCCACGATTCAGGGGTTTTTGTCAAGAACACCGGCTTAAAATGGCATTATCTATTCCTTATTTCTGTCTATTGTTTTTGACAGAGATAATGGCAAGGACTAAAATGTAATCGCATAGTACGAATCGAATCTCTTGGAATCAAGCAAAAGGGGGTCGTTATGGCTAAACTATACGGTTACGCGGGGAAGCTTCTAAGAGTAGACCTTACCAATGAGCGAATTACCGATGAAAAGTTTGATGAGGAAACAGCCAGAAAATATCTGGGTGGCACCGGTCTCGGGGCAAAGTATCTTTATGATGAGGTGCCGGCTGGTGTAGGCTGGTCCGATGAGGCTAACCGACTGATTATGACATCGGGGCCGCTGGGAGGCACATCTGTGGGAGGTTCTGGTACAGTGTCTGTGGTTACCAAAGGTGCCCTGACCGATGGGGCTTCGGCCACGCAGACCAACGGCTTTTTCGGTGCCTTTCTCAGGTTCGCCGGTTATGATGGTATTATCCTGCAGGGTAAGGCTAAAAGGTGGCTTTATCTCTATGTCCATGATGGCCGGGCTGAGCTGAAAGACGCCTCCCATCTGCTGGGTAAGGATACCTGGGAGACCGCCGACCTTGTTAAGAGTGAACTGGGACAGACTGAGAGGCAGATGAGTGTAGCCAGTATCGGTCCCGCCGGTGAGAACCTGGTGAAGTTCGCCTCCATTTTTGTTGATAAAGGGCATACGGCTTCCCACAACGGATCGGGGGCAGTGATGGGTTCCAAGAAGCTGAAGGCTATCGCCGTGGCCAGGGGTAAAGCCAGTCCTGCGGTGAAGGACAAAGATGCTCTGTCTACTATTGCCAAACAGTTCCGCGATAATATCGTGAATGACCCGGTGGCCAGAGAAGGGATATACCGTTGGGGGACGCTCAAAATGCTTGCCGAGCGTACTAAAGCCCGGGACGGTGTTGTGCCGGTGAAGAACTATACGACTACAATCTTTGATATTGAACCTGAGAAGTTAGAGAAATTCGGCGGTGCCTATATCCGCAGTCATTTTGAGCCAAAACCTAATCCGTGCTGGGGCTGCTGGATGCATCATTGTCACATGATTACCATTACCGAAGGGCCGTTCAAGGGCTATGTCGGTGAGGAGCCGGAGTATGAGGGCCTGGCTGCTTTCGGCCCGGTTATCGGCGTTACCGACGCGACCGCCGCCATATTTCTCTCCAATGAAATCGACCGTCTGGGTATGGACTGTAATGAAACCGGTTGGTTAATCGGTCTGGTAATGGAATGTTATGAGAAGGGGCTGATAACCCGCGAAGAGACTGACCAGCTGGAACTCAATTGGGGGAACTATCGGGCAGCCAATGAGCTGGCGCGCCGGATTGCCCGGCGACAGGGATTCGGTGATGTGCTGGCTGAAGGAGTGATGAGGGCGGCACAGCGTATCGGGCGTGGTGCCACTGAATTTGCTATTCATACCATGAAGGGTAACACTCCGCGGGGCCATGACCATCGTACCCGCTGGCCGATGCTCTTTGATACCTGTGTTTCCCAGATGAGCACCGATGAGGGCTACTCTATGCTGGAACCGAAAGACGCCGGGCTTGCCATTAAACCATCTATCGGTGCTAATAATTCACCGGAGGATACTGTAGGGTGGAATGTTCAGGCTAAGGGTGCCGTGCAGTTCGAGGACTGCCTGGGGGTATGCCGCTTCACTACCAGGACTGACCTCAAGCTGCTGGCCGAGGCGGTGAGTGCGGCTACCGGCTGGGACTTATCGGCCGGAGAGGCGTTGACAGTGGGCAAACGTATCGTTAATCTGTTTCGGGTATTCAATATCAGGCATGGGCATACCGCTGAGATGGATGCTCCCTCACCCAGATATGGCTCAACGCCGGTGGATGGGCCAGCCAAGGACAGGAGCATCATGCCGCACTGGGACGAACTGCGCAGCCGGTATTACGAGCTAATGGGTTGGGATAAAGAGACAGGTAAGCCTCTCCCTGATACTTTGCGGAACTTTGGTCTGGACTATGCTATCCCGGAGCTATGGAAAAGATGATTGACGGTGCCAGTGTTGAACGGAACGAATGTTTAGCTACCGTGGCAATGTCTTCGGGTTGGTTGACAGGGATTTTTATATGGGGTAATATGCCACTGGTTAGTGACAGCCAGTTTTTCTATCTAAAAAAGTCTTATAGCAGAAATCTCGGGTAAGTGTGGAGGGGATTATGTTTGGTAAATTTGGACCATGGGAAATTGCGCTTATCCTGATAATTATCCTGATTGTCTTCGGGGTAGGTAAGCTGCCACAGGTTGGCGGAGCTATCGGTAAGGGAATACGCGCTTTCCGTAAAGCGCAGTCCGGGGAAGATGAGGAAGAGGGAAAAAGTAAGCCAAAGCCTGACAGTCAAGTTGACAAGAAAGTCTAAAAGGGTGAATGAAAGAGTAAGTCTAAGTTATGGTCAGGCGCTGAGAAGTTCTGTCTTCCAGTTATGGTTGGTTGAGGGATGGGAGGCTCTGGTTGGCTGAAGAAGCTCATCGGAGCTTTTTAATTGTCCGTAGAGGTTGCACGAACAAAAGCGATATGAGCAGTTCAAAAAAGGCAGAAAGCAGCCGTTCCGGTATCAGTCGAAGGGCTTTTCTTAAGGCGTCAGCCGTTACCGGAGTCGCCGTCGCCGCCAGCCGAATTGTCAAATATCCCGGTGCCAGCGCGCCGGTTTCTTCGTCGGAAAACACCGAAGGCGTTATCACCGAAAAGTGGGTTGCTACCTCATGTCTGAATTGTCCTGTCCGTTGTGCCACCCGGGTTAGAGTGGTCAATGGCAAAGCAGTCAAGATAGACGGTAATCCGCTGTCCCAGTTTTCGGATGGGGAAATCTGTCCCCGCGGGCATATCGGTCTTCAGGTTTTGTATGACCCGGACCGAGTCAGTAACCCGTTGCGGAGGACTAATCCGGCGAAGGGCAAAGGGGTGGACCCCGGGTGGGCTCCCATATCATGGAGTGAAGCTTTGAGTGAGGTCAGTAGCCGCTTAAAATCACTCAGAAGCGAAGCTCAGCCACACCGTCTGCTGCTACTGCACGGACTGAATACCACCAGCGATGAAGATATAATTCACCGTTTTGCCGAAGCCTATGGGACGCCTAATATCGTTAACGGAGAATCTCTGGAAAATGAGGCAGAG